>JBKPQV010000701.1:0-9794 GCA_046734235.1 Acidobacteriota bacterium | reverse complement strand
ATCATATTCGATAAAATTTCATTCGAATTGAGCAGGCTTATGACGTTCGGAGGATAGATCTCGGTGACCTGAATGTTCTCCGGGTCACGAGCGTTCTTGATTGCTCGCGCGAATCCAAAGAGCACAAAATTATTTGCGGCTGTATAGAACTTTAGCCAATCTTCTGCGTCTGCGCCGGTAAGCAAATTTGAGTTGTAATCGAGCCCCGGGACAAAGTACAAGTTCGTCGAAGAATTCGGCTTAACACTTTTAGATCTTTGGCTCTTATATCGGTCTATGAAATTGCTGGCAAAAAGGTTCTTAACGAGTGGGTTAAGATCGGCCTTCTGTAGGAACTCGGTAGTAAACTCCATCCCCACTCGGCGCACTTCACGTAACTCTCGATTGTCGAGTTGCTGACTGCTTTGACCCCTTGAATCGAGACAAAAGGTCGCGGTGAGGGTCGCAATAATTCCAACTGCCCAAATTACTTTCAATTTCTATTTCCTCTTATTCCTTTAATTCAAACATCAAAACTGCTTAGCAAACACCAAGCCAAGAATCTGGCAGGCACGGGTCTGTTGCGCTCGCAAATCATTGCATCAATTATCTGACACTTGGCTAAGAGTATTCGTACGAAGCAGAGAGAGTAGGGGCCAAACCATGCGATTGAGAGGACTCGTCCACGCAACTCTGAAAAGGTTACTCAGGAGCGAGTCCGCTCCAAGCGCGTGTTAGTCAGCGCCCAAGGGTCTACCACTCTTTACAGACGAGCGCTGCTTGATTTCACTAGGGACGATACGAAACCGAAACCCAGCATCATCTTCTGCATACTTACTATCAAAGATACCAGTCACTTCTGCTTCGAACTCTTTTCTACCATGGGACGAGGCACTTGAGGCTTCAAGTTCTTTGAGACCACTGCTCTGAATCAAGCTGGAATCCAGCCTCATATAGCGAAAACCGCTCATACACCTCGTGATTGGAATAAGATATATCCCTCCTGGAAGCTGAGTTACAGCAGCGGAAACACGGTTTAGATCTAAGTTCGCGTCCTTTCAGGACGCTCATAACTGACAACGCTACCCAGGGTTCCGCTTCGCTCCACCCTGGACTCTATGCTTCGGCCGCTCCGCGGCAAAGACTTGCAAAAGTCTCTTCGGTGTAGAATATCCACAAATAGATCCTGGAGCGCACCCGTGAAAACAAAACTCGCTCAGACTGTCTTGCTTGGAATCCTTCTGGTGCTCGTGATTGCTTTCCTGTCAATAGGACGGTTCAGATCGCTTAACAAGTATTCAGCTAACAACGATCTTGTTGTGAAAACAAAGAGCGGCGAGGTTCAGGGGGTCGCTCGTCGGGACGGCGGAGCAGAATTTCTAGGCATTCCATATGCGGCACCACCAATTGGTGATTTGCGCTGGCGCGAACCGCAACCAGTTAAGGCCTGGCAGGGAATCCGCGAAGCTTCGTCGTTTGGTGCGCCGTGCGCACAAGCGGTCCTGGGTGATTGGAATCGACACGATTCGGAAACCAGTAGTGAAGATTGTCTGTTTCTCAACGTCATCACGCCAAAACTAAATCCTGATAAACCACTGCCTGTAATGTTCTGGCTTCATGGAGGCGCCAATGCAGGCGGTACTGCGTCAAGTGCACTCTATAAAGATGGGACGCTCGTACAACACGGTGTTTTGTTGGTAACAGTCAATTACAGACTCGGCGTTTTTGGCTTTCTGGCGCATCCGGAGTTAACTCGTGAATCGGCGCATCAATCTTCCGGCAACTATGGATTACTCGATCAAATCGCTGCATTGCGTTGGGTGCATGACAACATCGCCGCGTTTGGCGGGGATCCGAACAACGTCACACTATTTGGTCAATCAGCGGGCGCGCTTGACACTAGTCTGTTGATGGCTTCTCCACTTGCCCGTGGACTTTTTCATAAGGCAATCGCGCAATCCGGAAGTGTGATCAATTTGCTGATGCCGGTTCTGAAGAACGCAGAAAAAGGTGGAGAGAAGATCGGCGCGGCGTTAAAAGTACCGGCGGATAAAGAGCCACTCAAATACTTGCGCCAGTTAACGGTTCAGGAAGTACTCCGAGATGCAGGCACACAAGATCCTTCTGGTCCACCTGTCTTTGGACCAAATATAGATGGCTATGTGCTGCCCCAATCTGGATTTGCTGTATTTGCCGCAGGCAAGCAGGCCGCCGTACCTCTCATCATTGGAGTTACTGCACGAGAGTTCAACATGTCTGGTGGAGTGGCAGGCGCAAGGCAGATGATCGCGTCAGTAACGGGAAGTCTGGGCCAGCGAGTGATGTCCAGTTACGGAATCGCAGATGGCGGAGCAGGAAAAGACGATGCTCTTTATGGACCCCCCGAAAACCAATGGTTCTCAGATGTTCTATTTCGCTGTCCAGCTACGACACAATCACGATGGCAAGCTGCAATTGGACAGTCTACTTATTTGTACCAGTTCGAACGGGCGATACCTGGTCAGGAGGCTGCAGTCCACTCAACGGACTTGCCATATGTGTTTGGCTACTATCCAAAAACCGGAAACATTTCCGGCAGTTTCACCGAGGTGGATTACAAACTGGCTGATCTGATCGAGACCTATTGGACCAACTTCGCTAAGACTGGAAATCCAAATGACAACACGTTACCGCGGTGGCCTGCGTTTGGTGGAGCGCAGGAGTTTGTGAGATTCACGCAAGCGGGAAAGGTTGAAGCAGATAAGGGATTGCGGACTTCTCAATGCGATCTGTTACGGGAAGCATTCAAACTCTAAATTTGGGAGTCGCTCAACTGCACAACTGAAACCCTTTTGCGAAAAGGAGCAAGACACAACCGGCTTTACGCCGTGTGGTGTCCTGCTCTTTTTCTCTGTGGTTGCTAGTGTGAAGTTGAAGTACCAAACCGGCATACTTTAGTACGGTGGTGCCCACAGATCTTGATCGAACCCGAGCGCGTAAAACTCAAAGTGCACGAACAAGCTTATAAGAAGTGTATTTGTAATCAATCCGAGAACTGAGAGGAGTCCAAAACCTTCACGCCTCAGTATTGAAATAACGCCCGCAATTGCTGCAATCGAGATTTGTGCGAGCATGACGAATACGCCGGTGCGTGCTGTTTGCGGGAAATAACTCAACGAAACACCGTTCGGTTTATCAATCAGCAATTGAGCAATCACGACAGCTAATGCTCCAACCAACTGTGCTAGTGGAGTCATCGCAATTGAAGTAATTGTCCAGGTGGGCGTTAGGCTTCTTAACGAGCCAGTCGCTTCCTTGCTGGGTAGACCAACGCTTCTTCTTCTTAAAACTCGCCGGAGCACGGCAGCAGTGACTGCGACCAATCCGCTGACAAGGCAGACCTTCATAACGGTGACGCTGGCGTAAACAACGCCGGGAAGCCTAGTGGTAATTGATCCGCCATCTTGAGGCCTATTGATGAAATTTTCGTAGGTGATGGCGGCTAGAATCGCACATCCCATCGTTCCGAGAGTAAGAATCACCGCGGCAAGGTCCCAAACTCGGGTTGATGGGTATGATTTGTTCACGATGCTTCGTCGAAATGCTGACTCAATTCCTCAAGTGTCACCAACGTCGCAATTCCGCCTGCAAGATAATTCAATGTTATCTCGTGATGTTGAACGTTTTTCGAGGCAACGCATTCACGGACGATCGTGACCTCTAGATCTCTTTGATAAGCGTCTATGGCTGCGGTTCGTATGCAGGCGTGCGTATTTACACCAGCCACCAGCAAGAATAATCGAATCAACTTCAAGATTTTGAAGCAGCGATTCCAGATCTGTACCGAAGAACATGCTGTACCTTTTCTTTACTAACTCGAGGTCTGAGTCGCGATGATCCAACTCATCGAGGATCTGTACTCCTGTTGTACCCTTGATATACAGCCGAATGTTGTCTCTCTTCATGTCCAGAAAAGCATCGCTGAGATCTGGCTCAAACTCCTGCCGAACCCAGATTACCGGGTAGCCTTTTTCCCGTGCTAAAGCTGTCAGCTGATTTATGGACAAACAGAGTGGTGCGCGGATTCGGTCAAGCTCGGCATGTCCGAACGAATCGTTGATCATGTCGATGACGAAAACAGCCGGCCTGCTCATAATCCTGGCATTTCCTTAATAGGAATTATTGGTGTGAGTTCGTGTCGTTTCGTGGATCCTTCCTAACCGCAATTAACAGACGATCCACTATCTGCTCGATCTTCACGGTATTCAGCTCCGACCTCAATTGTGCCGACTATGTTGCGGTTGAATTCAGCCAAGGTTCTAAATACGATTTGGTTCATTGACTCGGTTACCGTAACTTTCATACAAACATCCCATCGATTTCAAGCCGCAATCGGTCAGCAAACCAAATGCCGTGGTTAATATGCAGAGTTATTGCGTGATACCTGCGTAATCAAACGAAGGGATAATGCCCAGGTGTAATAAATATGTTTTAGGTGGATAAATTTACTGGAAGTCCTTGTTTCTTTTTCGAAGAATGACGCAGTTGCTCGCGGTGAAGTTGAAGTACCACCCGGCGCAAAGCCGGTGGTGTCCTACTCTTTTTCTCTGGTTGCTAGCGGTGAAGTTGAAGTACCACACGGCGTAAAGCCGGTGGTGTCCTACTCTTTTTCTCTGCGGTTGCTAGCGGTGAAGTTGAAGCACCACACGGCGTAAAGCCGGTGGTGTCCTGCCATCACTGATAAGTTCGGCCATTATGTTTCACCCAGCCCGCGACGTGTCGTCCTTGAGGATCATGGTGAGTCCAATGAACCTTACCGCCTTGCGAGCTCCAAACGTACTCGCCATAAAAGCGAATGCTGTCGCCTTTCTTAAGATTATCGACACGCGGCGCAAGATCAATGTTATGCACAATTAGCACTGTCAGACCTGATGCCAGTCGAACGATGAACTTTTGATGTCTGCTGCCATCATTGTCGTCATCTAATATTCGCTCGACTAGTCCTTCTCCTTCAACCTGGACATCACTCAATTTCGTTTCGAATGCGCGTGTGATTGCGTTAGTGTCACTGGCCGTACCACCGCTATTACTCGATGGCTGAACTCCGCACCCAGATATTGTCCAGCCCAGCACAAAAACCAGGATCGTGATCATGTGGGTGCTATTTCTTTTTGAGTTTTTCTTCAAGACTATTTGCGGGGAGTATCAGGAAGTTGCTGAAGTTCTTCAACCCTAGAAATTTGCAATTCAAATCGGCTGAAACCAAGGCGCAGTTCTTCAGCAGTGATGAACCTTCTATATTTAAAGCGACCAAAGACCACTACTGCGCTTCGTTGGACCAGTCTGCCATTCTTTATTATTGGAAACTGTGCATTCAAGCGCTCGCAGTCTTCACCGCAATCGCGAATTGCACGCATTGCCCAGCAACTTCCTGGTTCGTTTGGTAATAAGGCCGCTCCTTCAAAATGTTGCCAAAGAACTCCGCGAACTCGAATGAGTTTTCCGTCATAGCGATGTGGATTTTGGGTTACTTCACAAAAATCTACCGGAAGCATTTCGGTAAACGGATTTGGATTTGGAAGTGTGAGATTGATTCGTGATTGAGAATCTGACACAGAGGTGCAGGCAATAACGGTAGCCAAAACCATAAGTGTCATGAGCATCCCGCGCATGTTAATCATATAACTCTTTAGGCGCGCCTTCTCGACTAGGGGTTGTCTGTTGCACCCTGTTGGGCCGATCGCTTCGAAAAAAGTCTGCGAAGAAGATGGCCTTTCCACATCCAAAGCCCCGTCGCGATAATTATTGGAACAGCAACAAACCTAACAACGGGAGCGTAATTGGGGAGTTCTGAAAATGGACTATAGATGTACCCTACGATCGGAATAGCAAAGACAATGTGAATCCAGCGAAAGATCGTACGTGTGGTGGAAGCACTGATCATTTAGAGTTTTCCTTTGAGTGTTCGGTTTTACTGACGCCCGAGATCTGGATGGTTGGGGTGGAGTGAGAAGGATATATGATCTTTTACGGGGTTGCGTCAATATCTCCCTATAAGCGAATTACGCCCAACATGAGCAGCCCAATGAACAAAAAGAAAGCCCCGCAGACCAGAAGTTGCAGACGGAGTGGAGGTTGGTTCTCGTATTTCGTCTTGCCACCCATGAAAGTCTGAACTTTCTCCATTTTGTCCTTAGGTAGCGAGCCCGTGATAAGCATTCCCACAGCTGCGATGCAAAACACCAGTGCGAATTTTGTAATCATAGTCATCACAACTAATCATTTAAGCCTTTTCCTTTAAGAATCGGGTTTGTACATTTCTCAATCCGTGCAGTTCGAGTTTGGGACTGCTTCGGTGCAGAGAAATAAAGGATATAAGCTCTTTGCCGTCCCGGCGTTAGAGCATAACAAGCAGTTTTCAACGCAGGGCTTTCATCCAGTTTGTTTTGAAATTCTTCGGGAACGCCGAATTCTGCAGTCTTCTTAAAGTTCACTTTCAAACCCGACTTTTCCACTTCCATTGCCTCATGAATATAGGCTTTCAAGTCGGTTTTCATCTTTACTATTTCTCGAGCGCTGGTGAATCGAATCTGGCGCGCCGCCTGCACATTCTTCGTTTGTTGGATCAGAATACCTTTGGCATCTTTCAATAAGGCACCCTTGAAAAATAGCAGGGCACAGTATTCTTTAAATCCATGAATTAAAACTATGTTGCTTTTCTCAAACGTGTAGCACGGACAACCCCACTTCAATTCTTCGCTCAGGCCGCAGTCGAGAGCTATTTTTCTCAATCTCTCAAATTCTTCCTGCCACTTTTTTTCTTTTTTGAAGAAGAAATCAACCTTTGGATTCATCTAAATTCCTTCGCTTCTCAGGCCTTATGTCAATTCCTGGTCTCAGGCAATTTTCTTAGACTACAGGCCAGACCCAATATCCCTAAGACAAAACCGATGCCTTTTATGATCGCCACCGAGGTAGAGGAAATCGGTGCGGGATCCGCCACACCCATTCTTATGTCTCGCAGTTGACCAAAAAAGCTGTAATAGACCATGCCGCACATAAAGGCAAAACCAGCCGCCAAAAAACGCTGGCCCGTGCGAGCATCTTTACCAACACGCCAGGCACCGTAAAGAAGAAATGCTCCTAGAATATAGTCGTCAAAAAAAGCAGGAGGGTCGTCGCGCCAAGTGTGCCAGCGTCGAATAGTTTCAGCGAGAGGTGTAATGATGCCGATTACAATGGCAAGGTAGCGGCTTAGGGTAATTGTCATGG
This sequence comes from Acidobacteriota bacterium, assembly GCA_046734235.1. Taxonomy (GTDB): domain Bacteria; phylum Acidobacteriota; class Blastocatellia; order Pyrinomonadales; family Pyrinomonadaceae; genus PSRF01. The sequence goes on along the minus strand of JBKPQV010000701.1, from coordinate 2,564 downwards.
GGTTATGTTGGGGAGTGCCTCTGACACTCAGTCTTTTCCCATTTGTTGGACCTAATGATTATGGCCACCAGCGGACGCAAGCAATATCCCAAGACTAATTAGTGAGACCACGGCTAACAAGCCTGTCAATACTAAAATGAGCAAAGCTTTAACTGCTGTCGTCCCTGAACTTCTGAGAACCTGTCGGACTCCAAAGAAAAATGCGGATAGATACATCGCTGGCAGAACTAAGATAGAAAGTATGAGAATTGTGTCTTTCACTGATTGACGCTAGCCATCCAGGCAGCCCAACGCGCGCAATCTGTGGATCAATTTTTTCCGGTCTTCCTGTCTGAAATGTGCCAGAGTACGCCTGTGGGATCGGAGACATACAAAACTCGAATTCCCCAGGGCTGCATCGTTGGCGGTCTGAGCATGATTCCAGGATACTTCTCCTGAAGGCCAATGCGTTGAAAATGTTCCCACCAACTGTCAGCATCCTCAACTGTCAAGCTCATCATGAAATTCTCGGAGTGTTGCTGAACGTGAAAGTTTTGCAATAGGAAACCGAACGAGCCGATTCGAAAACTGGCGATTTCGTCGTTGCCCCAAACGAGTTCAAAACCGATGTCAGAATAGAACTCCTTCGATAGGCTGAAATCTTTCGCGGGCACAAAGGCATTCAGTTCAAGTACGGCGCTGGGATCCAACTATTTCCTCCTTATGCAGATCAGGAAATCCAAGTTTCATACGCATTGAGCAGTTGTAAACCGGTAAGCTCGACGCCAGATTGTCTGGCGCGTTACATTGTAACCTAGCCGGAGTTCAGGCTCGGTGTTAACCCCTAACTTTTAACGAGGATTACGGATCGAACGAATGGTTGCTGACTCCCCCAACAGTAATCGGTCAAGAACACTCCTTTCGCTGGCCGCTATCGGAATCGTTTATTACGCCGTCCATCACAGTGGATTCGTGTTTTTGGATCCGCAACAGCGTATCGCGACGATTTGGCCCGCCAGCGGACTAGCCTTAGGTCTACTTCTGCTCCAGCCACGCCGGCTTTGGCCGCACACATTTGCCGTTATTGCCGTAGCAAATGTCATATCAAATCTCCTGAATGGCAGCGCGGTTTCAGTTTCGCTCGGATTTGTTATCGCCTCCCTCCTCGAGCTCCTTCTCAGCACCTGGATCATGACAAGGATTTCCAGGGACACGATAACTTTTGATCGAGTTAAAGATGTCCTCGGAAGCGATGAAACTCGACCTGGCTTCAGAAAAACTAATCACGCACGCCGATGCCGGAATGATTGATCAAGTCTTGCTGAACCTGTCGGTAAACGCGCGTGACGCTATGCCCGGCGGCGGTGAACTACGTATTGCAACTTTTGCTCGACAAGTTGAAAACCATAATGGATTGGATCTGGTTCCCGGAGACTATGTGTGCCTCACGGTGTCAGATACTGGTTGTAGTATTCCAGAATCGAACCTACAAAAGATCTTTGATCCGTTCTTTACAACTAAAGAGGTAGGCAAGGGAACGGGATTAGGATTGGCAACGGTGTTCGGAATAGTTAAGCAACATCAAGGTGCAATTAGTGTTTCGAGCGAAGTAGGAAAGGGAACTACATTTGAAGTATTAATTCCCGCGCGTCGACGAGAGTCCGTTGCCGCACCTGACTTTACGGAGAAGACAACAAAAGGGGGAACTGAGACGATACTTGTCGTTGAAGACGAGCCAGTAGTGAGACAGCTGACCCGGAGTGTTTTGGAAGAACACGGCTATAAAGTCCTCGATGCGGGTGACGGTGTTGAAGCGCTTCAGATCTGGGAGCAACACCAATCACGAGTCAACCTGTTGTTGACTGACGTCGTTATGCCTGCTGGTGTAAGTGGTCTGGAGCTAGCTGCGCGCTTGCAGGTCTCGAAGCCGGATCTCAAGGTGATTTTCACCAGTGGGTATAGTGCTGACCTGGCGGGACGAGAATTGAATTTGCTCGAAGGTCAGAACTTTTTGGAGAAACCAAGTCGACCTCATCAACTGCTGTCGACGGTGCGACGATGTCTTGACAGTTAGGACCTTCAAAACCAAAACGAACCCGTCTGAAGAACTTAACGAACAAGACACGAAGACACTAAGACACAAATCTTAAGTGTTGGTAGATTTTGTGCTTTTGTGTCTTAGTGTCTTGGTGGTTAGGATTTGTTTCCTGTGATAGCAACTCACGAAAAGGATCATTCCAGTGATTTGCTTCCCAGCCCGAAGAAGTCGTAGATCTTCCTAGCCGCTTCGCTGGGACTCATCTGACTTGTGTCAATGGAGAGACCTGAGTCTGGAAGCTGGGTATAGAGAAACACTCCTAATCGATTGAGTTGCCGAAATTGATCGAGGGACTGAAGCTTGCCAAATTCTGCCCGAGAAGCGCTTTCAATCCGGCTCTCCAACTCTTCCAGCGGACATACAAGTTCAACGAACAACACTCGTCCGCCTCCCGACTCAACCGCATCGATAGCATCGTCGATAAAAGAGGTGCTAACCGTGCGCTCCGGTGCGAAGGTGAAAATCAGCGAGACGTTATGTTGTGCTG
>JBKPQV010000700.1:0-4520 GCA_046734235.1 Acidobacteriota bacterium | reverse complement strand
CATTCGTACCGGATCTACCTACGACATTTACAATCGACGCTGCGTTGTGACCGTATTCAGCCCTGAATTGATTTGTGATGAAAATGACTTCCTGAATCGCGTCCGGATTGTTTAGCGCGACCTCGGCGCCGGTGAACGTTGGGTCGTTCATGTCCTGGCCGTCGAGCATGAAGTTGTTCGAACGAAGCCGTCCGCCATTTACTGAAAAAAAGATCTGACCCTGCGGAGCCGCTTGTCCGGGTACCAGCTGACTGACGCCGGCTGTGGACGGTAGTACCTGATAAAGGCTCCGGTTCGGTGAGAGAGGCAGTTCAGCGAGGCGACGTTGGTCGAACCGCTTGCCTACCTGGGCGGTGCTCGTATTCAGCATCGACGCGTTTTCGTCGATGATAACGGATTCGTTGACCTCGCCTAGTTTCAGAACTGCATCGACCCTGGCGTCCTGACCCGCATCGATTGTGATCCCTTTCCTATCTATACTTCTGAAACCCGCCGCGTCGATCGTTATTTCGTATCGTCCGGATGGAAGATTTGCGAGACGGTAAAGCCCAGATGAATTCGTTACCACCGAACGAGCGAAGCGCGTGTCGGTATTCTGTCCAAGAACTTTAGCGCCCGCTACAACCGCATTGTTTTGATCGGTTACGGTGCCGGAAATGCTCCCTGTCGAAGATTGGCACACAGCTGGCCCAGCAAAGCCTAATACGATCGGAAGAATACCTATCCGCAAAACTCGAGAGGTCTTCATGTTAGGTCCCCCCGTACCTGTCAGATCAGATCAGTTCGTACACGCGGTTTGAATATCAAACGGTTGCGTTATTTGGGCTACTTAAACGGGCCGACTTTTCTTGAAGTAGAAGAAAGCAACGATACCGACGATGATTACGCCTGCGAGTGCAGCTGCAACCTTGTGTCCGCGCATTCCGGTGAAAATGTACTCAGCGCTCCAGATCGCTGGTGCACTTTTCGTCTGCGTTGCTGCGATTTTGTCCGACACCGCCGGAAAACCGACGCGCCGCAAGATGTCCTGAAAGCGCGGCTCGTTCGCGACATTCTTCCACCACGGTTGCCTTAGAGAAATCATCTTCGAGTCGTGAATGTCATATGCGTTCTCCAACCAGTAAAGGGCCTGTTCCTTGTCATCGAGATAGTTGTAAACCAACGCAATGTGAGAAGGCGGAACGAAACGCGACTTTGAACGCAGGAGCAATTGGTCAAGGATCGCGCGGGCCTCTTCAGGTTTGCCGGCAGCTACGAAGATGTTGCTGAGGCCTACGTCCGACCATGTCTGGTCAGGTGCAAGTGTTTTTGCCAACTGGGCTTCTGCTATAGCTTTGTCGTACTCCTTCCTCTCTCTATATTTACCGGCAGCCATGACATGCGAAAACCAGTATTTGGGATCGAGGTCGATAGCGTACTGGATTTGTTTCAACGCCTTCTCAGGGTCTTTGACAGGACCTACTCGAGAGGCGAAGAATGGCTCAAAGGGCTCCAGCTCCGCGGCGCGGCCTTTTTCGACGAGCGCCTCGTCGCTTCTCCTCATGAATGAAAGGAAGTCACCATACTGAAAATGCGAGTCCGCACTGTTTGGGTCTAGTTCCAGAGCGCGCCGAAATTCCTTCTCCGCTTCCGCCCACTTCCAATCGTACATCCAAGTGACCGCAGCGAGAGCGGCGTGCCCTTCCGCCAGTTCAGGGTCGAGGTCCACTGCTTTCTGCGCCTCTAATTTTGCCTGCACTACCTCCGACGGCTGGCCATCACAGCACAGCGTAAGACTCCGGCGTGCAGTGGCCATCGCGGCGTAGGCGCGAGCGTATTCGGGGTCCTTTTGTATTGCTTGCGAGAAAAGCTCAATTGCTTCCCTGATGTCTTTCTCGGTTATTTGGCGAGCTTTATGGACGCCTCTAAGGTAAAAGTCCTTGGCATCAGAGTTTTCGGTGTCATGCTTCGCTAACTTTTCTTGCGCCTGAATCGTGATCGGGACACTAAGTTTGCCAACGAGGTCTCGTTTCAAATCGCTCTGCAGGACAACCAGACCTGATCGTTTCGTCGGATATTTCCGCCGCCAGAGATTATTTCCGTTCCGCGAATCTACCAGCTCAACCTCGAGAGTGAGGTCCTCGCCGGTTTCTATCAGGTGCGAGAACAAAACCGCCTCTACATTTTCCTTCCGGCCGATCTCTTGTGCATTGGAGTTCGTTCCTTTATAACGAACCACCGTGGAAAAGGCCTTCACCTCCAGTCCCGGAACTTGTGAGAGACTCTCAATTAGATCGCCCGCCAGCCCATCAGAAAGATATTCGAGTTTGGGATCTCCGCTTTGGTTCGCGAAAGGCATAACGGCGATACTTTTGTTTTGTGTGGTTTTGTTCGAGTTGATCGATTGACGGTTGATCGAGCGAGGGCGGAAGAAATACGTATAGCTAAGTGCGACGCCCGCGAGCAGCATGACCAGAGCTACGAACCCTAGGGCCGTACCGGTCTTATGCCGCCTGATTTCACTGATGACGTACTCGATAGTTGTTGCCGTCGAGATCGCTCCTACTTCCCTGGTCGAGAACGCCGCGCCTTTCCATCTTCCGAGCTGATGTTGAGCACCCACGTTGGTGAATGTCTTGTCGTCTTTCAGACTCTTCAGATCTGCAAGCAAGTCCTCGATCGTCTGGTAGCGGTCTTCTTTCTTTTTGCGCAGTGCCCTGCTGACGAGGCGCTGTATTTCCTCAGGTACATCACTTAATGGTGATGGTTCCTCTTTGAGTATTGTGGAGATCAATTCATTCGAATTTTTCCCTTCGAATGGAGGGCGACCCGCGATCATCTCGTAAAGCAAAACGCCAAAACTGAAAATGTCGCTCCGCGGATCAACTTGCCGGCCACGGGCCTGTTCGGGCGACATGTACTTCACTGTGCCCATCAACAGGCCAGAGGAAATGTCCACGTTCTCGGTAGCTCGCGTCTGCGTGGTCGGCTCTGGCTGTTCGGTGAGTTTGGCCAAACCAAAATCCAGCACCTTTACGTAACCGTCGTGTCGCAACATGATGTTTTCCGGCTTGATGTCGCGATGGACGATTCCCGCTTTGTGCGCAGCCGCCAGAGCGCCGGCCATTTGGACTGCGACGTCGAGTGTTTCAGCTAAGTTCAGGGGGGCGCGCTTCAGACGCTCACGAAGCGTTTCACCTTCAACGAACTCAGTCGCGATGAATTGCTCTCCATTTACTTCGCCCAGCTCGTGAATAGTCAGGATGTTTGGATGATTGAGCGCGGATGCAGCGCGGGCTTCCTGCTGAAAGCGGCGCAATCGTGATTCGTCGCGGGTGTAGCTCGGTGGCAGCAGCTTCAACGCTACTTTCCGGCGGAGCTTGGCGTCTTCCGCGAGATAAACTTGGCCCATACCGCCTACGCCCAACAGAGAAACGACCTGGTAGTGGCCGACTGAATCTCCCGCCTCTAGCTCGAGCTGGTCTTTGGCAAGCAGAGGAGCAACCATCTCGAAAGCTGGGGTTCCGATCAACTCCCACTGTTGGCCATCTGAGGCCAACAGATCCTCCACTTCCTTGATGAGGGCCGCGTCACCACTGCACGCCTGGCTTATGTGTGACGCTCTTTCACGAGGCTCAAGCTCCAGGGCAGCCTGAAAGATTTCATCAATCCGGCGGTAACGGTCTATGTCTATCATTTGTCGACGGGTAGAACGATGCAGATATTCCCTACCTCTTATAGCGAGAACTGGAAGGAAATCGCTCCGCGGTAGCTAAAGATTTTTCGCGGGGTTTTCGCCCTTGATGAAACGCTGTAACCACGCTTTTGCTGCGCGCCACTCTCGCTGCACAGTTGTGGGCGAAAGATCCATCACCTCGGCCGTCTCGTCTATATTGAGCCCGCCAAAGAAACGCAACTCAACGAGCCGGCTCTTGCGGGGATCAACTGCTGCGAGGTCCGTGAGGGCATCATCGAGCGCCACTAATTCTCCAGCGCGCTCTTCACTAAAGACCTTCGCATCATCGAGGCTCACGCGTTGAGCGCCAGCCCCCCGTTTTTCGTAACCATAGCTGCGAGCGTGATCGACCAGGATGTGACGCATGATCTGTGCTGCAACCGCAAAAAAATGTGCGCGGTTCTGCCAATTTGTCTCGTCTTGGTCCACCAGCTTGAGATATGCCTCGTTAATTAAAGCTGAGGTTTGGAGTGTGTGATTGTTTCGCTCCCTCCCCATAAAGCCACGGGCAAGCCGGCGAAGTTCCTCATAGACGATCGGCATCAACTGGTCCAGCGCTGTCTTATCGCCATTACGCCAGTTGATTAGTAGTTGTGTAATTCCTTCGGAAGCCGCTGCCATAAGCCGAGCCTATGAAGTCTGATAAAGGTGTGGGAGGAGCGCTGATTATAGCACGGCAGGTTGGACCGCAGTGCCAAAGAAATAATCAGTGATGGAGCGATTCTGGTGAAGTTCTCGCTATCGGAAGTGAGGCCCGGGGGACAACGTTCTGAAATCGCCGGCGCCCAAACAGATTAACTCACCA
>JBKPQV010000699.1:0-19554 GCA_046734235.1 Acidobacteriota bacterium | reverse complement strand
GCAATAGATGTTGGAAGCAATCAAAAGGCAAATCGCGGCCTTCAAAAAACGCGGCGACTGGATTAGCAGTAATTCTACTGGTCGCCGCTTTTTTATGTCGCAACCTGGCAAGCACCAGGGCTTTTCGTTGATCGAGATGGTGATCACGATAACTGTGCTTACAATTTTGACACTTGGTGTTATGCCGTTGGTGAAAGTATCAGTGCGGCGTCAACGGGAACAGCGGCTAAGAGATACTCTGCGACAGATGCGTACTGCAATCGACGAGTTTCATAGAGATACGGTTGGAATGGTTTGCACTGGCGCAGTGGGAATAGGTACACCTCCACCGCCAAACTCGGGGAACGTTCTTATTGATCCGCGAAGTAAAGTGGTTATTAGCGATTGCACAATCTTCGGAGTTGATAATCCTGATCACTATCCACCGACTTTGGAAACGTTGACCGAAGGGGTCAATGTAGTTTCGCGTGGCTCAACGGGAGGCCGTGGCGACATAAATGTAAAGGCGACTGACCTGACTAGCCAGTTGGCCACGAAGAAAAAAGTTTACTTGCGCGAAATTCCGATCGATCCGATTACGGGTAAGGCCGACTGGGATCTAAAGTCTTGTTACGACGCGACAGATTCGACATCGTGGGGCGGTGAAAACGTTTTTGATGTTCGCTCGAAGTCGAAGGCAAAAGCATTGAATGGAGAGCAGTACAGTGATTGGTAGGCTGGCGAACAGACGCGATGGCAACTTAAGTGAAGGTGGTTTCACCCTACTCGAATTGATGATCGTAATTTCGATCATCATCATTCTCGCTGCCATTACGCTGCCTCAATATCAACGTACAATCACGGCCACTCGTGAAGCCGTCTTGCGCGACGATCTCAGCAAGATGAGATCTCTCATTGACCAGTTTGCTGCTGACAAGGGCCGTTTGCCACAGTCACTGGATGAGCTGGTGAGTGAAGGCTATATGCGTGAAGTTCCTGTCGATCCTTTTACTCAACAAAAGGACTGGGCCATCACAACCGGTGAAGACCCGACGTCGAATGAGGGACAATCGGGCATGACCGATATTCATAGCAGCTCGGCAGAAGTGTCGACAGAAGGAACGGCCTATAGTGAATGGTAGTGATCGTTAAGTTAATTTCAGATCTAAGATTGCAGATTTCAGATTGATCTTTTACTAGATAACCGGGTGCAATCTGAAATCTTAAATCTTGAATACAAATGCCCAATCTAATTTCTCGCCTAATCGATCCCTGGTATCCGCCGATAGCAATTGGCCTGGAAAAAGGTGTGGCCTCGGTGGTCCAACTCGAGAAGGGCCGAGGTAATAGCTGCATGGTGAAGCGTGCAGCGACGTTTGCAATTGACGAAACCCTGATTCGCCCAAGCTTCGATTCACGAAATCTTGAGAATCCCGCTCAGCTCGGTGCTGTACTTCGCGAGCTAGCGGCAAGCGCGGGATTGTTAAAGCAAAAACGTTGGTCACTGAGTCTCCCGGAAGCTACGACGCGCACGATCGTTATTACCATGGAAACTGCTGCACAGTCGGGTTCGGAATTGCAGGATGTTCTCCGGTGGAAAATGGAACGTGGATTTGGTGCTCCGTTGGAGGAACTCTCCGTTTCACGTGAGAAGTTGGAAAAGGATTTGCAGGGCAGGGACCGGTATCTGGCGATTGCCACCAGGAAAGACGTTCTTGCGGAGTATGAAGGTGTACTCTCCTCGCTTGGTTGGCGTGCCGGATTAATTCTCCCGCGTCACTTCGGGGAAACGCAATGGCTGATACGGGATAGTTCGGCGGGTGACTCTCTTTTATTAAGCGGGTCAGCCGAGGGCTTCACGGCGGTAATCCTGCGTGATCGTCACCCCTTAATCGTGCGGAGTGTTACTTGTTCAGAGCATGAGTGTGAAGACGAGTTTTACCGTTTGCTGCTGTTCTATCAAGATCGTCGCTCCGTGGATGGTGAAGATAATTCCACTCCCTTAACCCGTCTTATGGTTGTCGGAGACGGTTTACCCAAATCGCGTGTGGGCGAAATCGTGAAGGAGACGACTGGCGGAAGCCTCGAACCGGTCGAAGCTGATGATGTCGGGTTACTGCTCCCCGGACGGGACATAAGTTTTGACGCCATTGCCGCTCCAGCGGGCCTCGCCACCTTGTCCCTTTAAGGGCGCCCTACACAACGCCACATCCCATTTACCTCCGAGAGTAAGTAAATGTCACCAGGCCGAAAGACATTAACCATGAAGACACCAAGACACGAAGTCACGAAACGTCACATTTGTATAAGTCTTTGTGTCTTAGTGCCTTAGTGTCTTCGTGTTTAAAGTCTTTCCTTCTGGGATTTTTACTCAGTCTTGAAAAGCACTTGGCACTTCGTTTTCGTGGGACTTGGGTCAATGCCTGGCTCGCGCCGCTGAAACAAATTTGTTTTTCCAAACGTAAGACCTCTGGAATCATGAATACTATCGCGGCCCCTACACTTCCAGTCTATTCCGGCGATTTGACCGCTGCTAATGACCGTGATCTGGTTGCCAGTGCCATTTCCGGTTTCGAAGGCAGTTTCGAGGAAATTGTCAGGCGTTATCAGCGCCCAATTTCGGCCTATGTCTATCGGATGGTTGGGGATTACGAGTCGGCGCTCGACCTGACCCAGGAAATCTTCATAAAGGTATACAACTCCCTTCAGCGCTATCGATCCGAGTTCAAATTCTCAACCTGGATTTACAAGATCGCCCATAATTCCGCGGTCGACCATCTGCGTCGTTCGGCCACACGTGAGCAATCGTTGATTAGCGGCACGGAAAGCGATTCTTTTGAGTTGCCCATCGAAAGTGGGCGGCTTAGTCCTGAACAGGAAAGCGAACGAAAAGAACGGCGCAACGAAATCGAAATTGTTGTCCGCTCCCTTCCATCCAGCTACCGAGAATTAATCACCCTTCGTCACTCTCAAGACCTGACTTACGAGGAGATCGTTGAGGTTACCGGCTTACCCCTGGGCACGGTTAAAAACCGTCTTTTCAGAGCTCGGGAAATGATGCGCCAGCAGTTTATGGAAAGAGGTATTACCGGGATTTGACTCATAGGAAGCAAGCAAGTTACGACACGTTGTGTAAGCAACACCTGATTCACGCCTATGTAGATGGCGAGCTGGATTTAGTTGCGGAATCGCTCTTCCACGCACACCTGGAAGAATGCGAAAACTGTCGAGCACAACTGCGAGCGCACCAAAAATTTGTTTGCGAGCTTGATGCAGTATTTACAGAAGAAGTTGAAATAGTCATGCCGGTCGAGTTTTCCCGGCAAGTAGCTGCTCGAGCGGTGAGTGACATGAGTGGCGTTCGGTCTGTTTCAGAAAACAAAAAAGCGCTCGCCTTTGCGCTGATTCTCGGCATCACCGGTTTTGCTTTACTCGGCGCTACTGCACGACAACTAACAGTCGGCATCGTGAAGCGCCTGTTTGCAAAAGTTTTTGGTGTACTCGAGTTAGTTTGGAATGCACTGTACGACTCGATCAGTAGCGTTGCCGTAATTTCTCGAGTTCTTGGTAGAAAGTTTATTGTTGAAACTGGAAACGTAACTATCGTCCTTGTTCTTTTTGCTCTTGCCGTCGTCCTGCTCTCCCGACTCATCTCGGACTATCATCGCACGGGCACAGTAGATTAAAGGTGCCCGGTCGCATGATTACCACGTCCCTACAAATAGCAAGCTCTGACTTTTCTCCCGAACTAAAAATCTCCAAGGCCCTCTCGCTGTGTCGCTACAGCGCGTTACTAGTTTGGTTCTTAATTACAGTTGGAGTTGTTCATGCACAATCAAGTGCAGCCAGCGACTCCACTGATTCTGTAGTCGAGATTAGTGGCGTTACGAACAGCACAGTGTTTGGAATGGGCAAGACGGTCAAGATCACCGGCACCGTCAAACAGGGTGCAATTGCTTTTGGTGGAGATGTGATTGTTGCGGGAAGTGTTGAGGGCGATGTGGCAGCGATTGGAGGCTCTGTCATTCAGCTGGCTGGGGCGAAAATTAGCGGCGATGTGATCGTGCTCGGTGGCGCTTATAAGCATGACGACACTGTTCCTGACAGAAATCCGGCTGCGATGACCATGATGTATGCGGGTTATCAGGAAGAACTCCGCAATATCATGCGCAGTCCGACAGGATTATTGAAACCCAGCTTGTCTTCCGGGTATTTGGGTGTACGACTCCTGGCGATCCTTTTTTGGTTTATCGTGGCGCTGGCGCTTACGGCTGCAATGCCCGGAACCATTAGCCGGGGCGCCGCTCGCCTCCAACTCACCAGTCTGCGAGTCGCATTAATCGGAATAACCGGTGCTGTTGTGATATCCGCCAGCGTAATTCTCTGTCTCTGGATCCTGCCGCAAACAATCAGTGCGCTAGTGGGAATTATGGCAAGTATCCTGATGTTGGTCGCCTGGTTGTTTGGCAGGGTTGTGCTGGCGGCCGCTACGGGTAGGTGGCTGCAGCGCAAATATATTCCAATGGGCAGACATTCCGAATCAGTGGCGTTGTTACTCGGGACTGTTTTTTGGGTTCTCTTAACTTCGTTACCTTACGTCTGGCCAATTGTTGTAACGATGATGATTGTTGTTAGCCTCGGTCTGGCGTTTACCGCACGATATCGAGTCAACTGGCGCCGTAATCCCTCCTTCTGAGGAATACAATCCGAATCGTATTTAAGGCATCATAGGGAGTCCGGACACGAGTTCGGAACTCTTCCTGTAACTTTCGCCCGTTCTCGAGCGTCTTTATAGGCAGGAGTTGGTATGTGCTGACGCAAAGTGCCTGCAAAAGCTGAACCTTCGCAGCTTCCAATGCGTAACAAGTTCTGGCTTTCGTCAATAGAAGGTCCTCTTTGCGATCCGCAGTCATAAAGCCGCTATTTGCGGTGTTCACCTAAAGGATAGAAAGGATGAGTAGATGAGGGCGCTCGTGTTTGTAGCCGCGATAGCAGTCGTAGGCCTCGTTTCCGCCAGTTTTGGGCTCACCACGGCAGCAGGTTTACAGCAAAATCCTGATAAGGACATTCAGGCTAAAGGTGCCATTGGCACGGTCCAATCGATTGATACAGCCTCCAAGCTCGTAACCATAAAGACGGACGCGGGATCCGTAGTGATGGTTCTTTATACGGATAGAACAACATATAAGAAACTTGCACCGGGGGAAACGTCACTTACTAATGCCACGGACATAACCATTTCGGATGTTGGTGAAGGTGATCGAGTTTATGCCCGCGGAACTGTTGCCGAAGATAAGAAATCAGTTTCGGCGTTGCAGATAATCTTGATGTCGAAGGGCGACATCGCTAAGAAGCAAGAAGCCGAGCGGATCGAATGGCGCAGGCGTGGGATTCTGGGAGTGATCACGGCGCTGAAGCCGGAAGGAAATGAGATTACGATTCAGAATCGGACAATGGCAGGAACACAATCAATGATTATTCCTGTCAGCGATAAGACTGAAATGCGCCGCTATGCACCTGACTCAATCAAGTTTGGCGATGCAAAACCAAGCACTTTCGCTGAATTGAAAGTAGGAGACCAGTTACGCGCTCTCGGCGATCGCGAAGCCGATGGCACCCACTTCAAACCACAGAAAGTAGTGACAGGTAGTTTTCGCACGGTCGGTGGTGTGGTTACGGCAGTTGATCCAGCTACCGGTGAAATCAAGATCAATGAGCTGGAAAAGAAGAAGCCATTGACCATTGTGATCAAAACCGATTCGGTACTGAGAAAGTTTCCACCTGCCTCGGAAATGGGAGCAATGATGGGTGGTTTTAGACCTGGAGGCGGTGGCGCTGCTCCGGGAGGCGCCCCGGGAGTCGCGCCTGCAGCCGCGCCCGGTGGTCAAGGCCAGGGAGCGCAGGGACAGGGTCCAAGACCAGGCGGTCCAGGCGGTCCAGGAGGACCTGGTCGCGGGGGCCTGAATATCAACGAAATGCTAGAGCGTCTGCCAACTATTTCGATTGCGGATGTTAAGGTCGGCGACACCATCATCGTTTCCAGTACGCAGGGAGTTGATCCAACTCGCCTGACCGCTATCTCACTCGTCTCGGGTGCTGACACGTTGTTGACGATGCTTGCGCCAAGGCCACAAGCCGGACAAGCTCCTAACCCGGCTGCGGGTCTCGGTAGTGGCGGAATTTCATTTGGTATTGGTCTACCTTAAATCTTAAGGTCCGGACACCTGTTGGAAGGCAGGCGTCCGGACCTGTTTCCCCAAAGGCTTAACATGAAATCTACCCGTACCCCTTTTCGTAACGCAGTTTTCCTCACCCTGATCGTTCTTCTCTCTTCTTTGCTGGTCTATGGACAGGCGCGAACCACGCTTAAAGGCCTAATCACCGATGAGCTTGGCGCCGCGATCGTTGGTGTCAACGTTACCCTGACCGATGCGAACGGAATTCAGAAGAAAACGACGACAAACGCGGAAGGCGTCTACTCATTTGCAGGTCTCACCCCGGGTAAATATACGATTTCTGCCAGTACTACCGGGTTTGCGCCAATTGACAACAGGGAAGTCAACGTAGCAGGACAGCGTCAAACACTTGATCTCACTTTGAAGGTGACGATTGAAGAAAAGGTTACTGTCGGTGCTGAACAAGGAGTTAGTACCGACTCAGCCAATAACGCGAACCAAACTGTCATTGGCGGAAAAGACCTCGACGCCTTGCCGGATGATCCGGATGAACTTGCTGCCGCCCTGCAGGCGTTGGCCGGACCAGCAATTGGACCCAATGGAGGTCAGATCTTTATTGATGGCTTTACCGGCGGCAACCTGCCTTCAAAAGATTCAATTCGCGAAATTCGCATCAATCAGAATCCCTTTGCTGCTGAAAACGATCAGCCTTCAGGTCGCATTGACGTACTGACACGCCCTGGCACTGACAAGCTGCGAGGCGGCGCATCCTTCAACTTCAATGACGAAAGTCTTAACTCGCGAAATCCTTTCGCCATTAGTTCCAGTAAACGAACTCCATTCCAGATTCGTCAATACAACTTCAATCTGAGTGGCCCACTGGTCAAACGAAAGGCGTCATACTTCGTTGAGTTCAATCGCGGAGAGACGGATGATAATGAACTCATTCGTGCCACCGTGCTCGACTCGAACTTCAATCCAGTTGAAGTTGGTCAAGGCTTCTTGGTTCCGCGCCGCAATACCAGTTTTAGCCCGCGCCTGGACTACGCCATCAACACGAACAACACACTCGTTGCTCGCTACAACTTCTTCCGCTTTCGAGTAGAGGATCAAGGAGTGGGTGGATTCAATTTGCCGGAACGCGGGTTTGATGTGGTTACAACCAGTCATAACATTCAGTTGACTGAGACCGCTGTGCTGAACGCCACGATGATTAACGAGACCCGGTTCCAATACAATCACAACACAAATGAGAACATTGGAAATAACACAGTTCCATCGCTTAACGTAAACGGATCGTTCAACTCTGGTGGTTCACAGGTAGGACACTCCTTAAACGAACGCAATAGTTGGGAACTGAACAATTTCACAGCCATTCAAAGAGGGCCACACGCGATAAAGTTTGGCGGCCGCGTACGCCACGTGAGTATCGACGACACCAGCCCGAGTAACTTTGGTGGTTCATGGACATTTAATGGCGGTTTTGGCTTGACGAGTATTCAACGTTACCAAATCACGCAGCAGCTTCAACTACAAGGCAAGACCCCTGCAGAAATCCGCGCGGCGGGCGGTGGTGCATCGTCATTTAGTATTAATGTTGGTAATCCGTTTGCTGACGTCAGCCAGTCAGATTATGGCGTCTTCGTGCAGGACGATTGGCGCGTCCGACCGAACATCACTTTCAGCTACGGCTTGCGTTACGAGATTCAGACCAACACTGCGAGTAAGTATGACTTTGCTCCACGTGTCGCAGTCGCCTGGTCTCCGGGAGCTGCTAACAGTGCCAAGCCTCCGAAGATGGTGATTCGGTTAGGAAGCGGATTCTTTTATAACCGCTTCGGTGAAAACAATACGCTGACAGCCAATCGGTACAATGGTGTTAACGTAGTCCAAACTTTCATTACGGAACCTGTCGATCGGCTTCAACCGCCCTCCGTTCTCGAGCAACAGCTCCCGAATGTGGCGGGGATCTATTCAATCCTGAATCAGTTCAATCCGAACACTGTGCCTCCGGTATCTGGTGTGCCGACGACGCAGCAGACGATTTGGCAGGTCGATCCCGACATTCAGAATCCCACCGTTTGGGTGATTGGCACTCAAGTCGAACGTCAAATGCCACGCAACATCACGATGACGGTCGGTTTCTACAATATTCGAATCACGCATGTGATTAGAGCGCGAGATGTGAATGCTCCAATTCCCGCGACGATCAGTCAGATAACTCCAAATGGGTTGCGTCCCAATCCGGCGCTTGGTGAAGTTTATCGTTACGAAGCCAGCGGTCAGTTTAACCAACGCCAGTTTTTTATTGGCTTCAATAGTCGCTTAAGCAGATCAATACAAATCCAGGGAAACTATTCACTGAGCAAGTCCAGTAACGACACCGATGGACAAGGTAGCTCCTTGTTCCCGATGAATTCGTATGACCTGACCGGGGAATATGGCCGCGGATCGTTTGACATAAGACATCGGTTTACAGTTTTTGGAACTGTCAACCTTCCCTGGTACAAAGTCGTTCTTAACCCATTCATAGTGGCGAACACTGGACCACCATTCAACATTATTACTGGTCAGGATCTAAATCTTGATCGCCAGGTAAATGAGCGACCTAGTTTTGCGAGCGCAAATGCAAACTGTGCGTTGTCGACGATTCGATGCACACCTTTTGGCAATTTTAATTTGAGGCCGTTGCCTGGTGAGACAATCGTTCCCCGAAATTACGGAAACAGTCCGGGTTCAGTCGTCGTGAACCTGCGCATTAGCCGAAGCTTCCAGTTTGGTGAAATCCATCGAAGCAATGCGGCTGCCGCTCGACCGCAAGGTCAAACTGCAGCTGCGGCTCCTGCTGGCGGCGGCGGAGAGAAGCGAGTCGCTGGTGGTCCAGGTGGTCCAATGTTAGCTGGTGGCGGCGGAGTTGAAGCAGCAGTAAGAGGTGCCGCACCGGGCGGAGGGCCACAACGTGGTGGCGGTGCAGCACCAACCGAAAAGCGCTACACCCTCAATGTATCGATCAGCTTTCAGAACTTGCTCAACCACGTAAATCTTGGCACGCCAGTTGGTAACCTGTTGTCTCCTAACTTTGGCCAGTCGCTCGGATTGGCTGGCAGTTTTGGAGGTTTTGGTGGTGGCGGTAGTGTAGGTGCCGGCAACCGTCGTATCTATGCACAGGTGCGACTGAACTTCTAGTTGATCTAGAGATAGGAACGCAGCAATGAAGAAAAAATATCTCCTGGCTGGTGTGATTTCCGGCCTGATGACCGTAAACGTTCTAGCGCAAGACAATTCCGCCAAGAATGGTTCCGCACCAGCGGCTACCACAGCGGCGCCGGCAATTGTTATCACCCCGAACAGTACGCCTGCTGACCTGGCGAAGGCGGCGATTCAAGCACAGGGCGGAGATAAGTTTCGCAATGTGCAGAACATGATGCTTCGTGGATCAGTGCAACTCTATGCTCCTAACAGCGTTCAGTCGATCCCCGGATCCTTTTCTATAGTGACCGCTGGTGACAAATTGCGCATGGACATTGATGCGCGTCCGGCGATCGTCTTCAAGCAGATATATGACGGGCAGAATACCTATAGTTCGATGCCTACAGTGCAAGTGCCGCCCTACACAAAATTCGGGATGGGGGCGCTAACTAAGTATGACCAGCCGGGTTATAAGCTCACGCCGATTGCTGACAAGAAGAAGCAGCGTGGATTTCGACTCGAAGACCCCGATGGTTTCACCACGGACTTCTATCTTGACCCGGCAACGGGTAGGGTTATGAGTTTCCTGATTTATTTTGAGGGATACACCTTTGGTACAGAGAACAATAAGTTCAAAGACGTTGAAGGTGTTCTGGTACCGATGAGCTTTTCGCAGAGATTTGAGATGCCGCAGGGAGCGTTCTTTGCAGAATACTCTGTGAAGGAAGTTAAGCTAAACCAAACACTCGCGGAGGATGCGTTCGTAATTCCGCGCTAAAACAGACGTTAAGACCAATAGCACCTATGGGACCTATAAGACCTGTGATAGGTCCAATGGGTGCCATAGGTCCTATTCTTATCTTCCTATTCCTTAAACGCTCGTTATTTCGACTTCCTTGGTCTTCGTAAGCTCGTCAATTTTGCTGATGTAAGTATTAGTCAGTTTCTGAATCTCATCCAATCCATCTCTCTCGGAATCTTCTGAGATCAACTTATCTTTCAGCAGTTTCTTTAGTTTTTCATTGGCGTCACGTCGCACGTTTCTTATAGCAGTGCGGTGATCTTCTGCAATGTCGTGAACTTGTTTTGCAAGTTGCTTGCGACGCTCCTCAGTCAGTGGTGGAATTGGTATTCGAACCAGCTTCCCATCGTTCGAAGGATTCAATCCAAGATCGGCTGTGCGAATGGCTTTTTCAACGGCCCCGATTTGCGATTGATCCCATGGCTGAACTGTCAACATTTGTGGTTCTGGAGCGTGGACTGAGGCCATCTGGCTGAGCGGTGTCATGGTGCCGTAGTAATCAACCAACACGGTATCAAGCAGACTGACAGCTGCTCGGCCGGTGCGCACGGTAGCGATTTTTCGTTTGAAGTCTTCGATTACCGTTTCCATTCTCGGTCGTGTTTCTTTAATGACGTCCTTATCGCTCATCGTCGCTGACTCCGCTGTTAATAAAGGCTTGTCGAGGACAAAACTATTTGCCAAGCCAAACTTTTGTGCCCACTCCAATTTCACCAAGCACCACGCGCCTGATGTTTCCCGGTTCGCGCATATTGAATACTACAATCGGTAAGTTGTTATCCATGCATAAGGAAATGGCCGATGCGTCCATTACTCTCAGCTGTTTTTCAAGCACCTGCTGGTAAGTAATCTCGTTGTAGCGTTCGGCTGTGGCATCTGCCATTGGGTCTGCTGAATAAACACCGTCGACCTTGGTAGCCTTCAGGATGATGTCCGCTTTGATTTCCAATGCTCGAAGTGCTGCTGCCGAGTCCGTTGTGAAGTAAGGATTGCCGGTCCCCGCGGCAAAAATGACCACGCGCCCCTTTTCTAAGTGACGAACGGCACGTCGTCTGATAAACGATTCCGCAAGTTGAGGAATATCTATGGCAGACAATACGCGCGTATCGACATTTATTTTCTCGAGCGCATCCTGAAGTACAACCGCGTTCATTACCGTCGCTAGCATGCCGATGTAGTCAGCTGACGAGCGGTCCATGTTGCCGGCACTTTTGGAAACCCCCCGAAAGATGTTTCCGCCGCCAACGACAACAGCAACCTGGACACCCAGCTCGTGTACGGCTTTGAGTTCCTCGGCGACACTACGCGCAACGTTTACGTCGATGCCGTAGTTTTGTTCTCCCATCAATGCCTCACCCGAGATCTTAAGCAGAACTCGGGTGAAGGTTGTCGAAGTTGTTGCAGTGGCTTTGGTCATCGATACGGTTCCGACTCGAGTTAGCTAAGCAGTGAAGCGACTTCGTTACTAAAATCATCCCCACCACGTCGCTCAAGGCCTTCACCCATCTTGTAACGAGTAAACCGGCGGACAGTAATGCGCTCGCCAGTTTTGGCGGTCTTCTCGGTAACCAACTCGCCAACCGTTTTGGCGGGATCTTTGACGAATGGCTGATCAACCAAAACAGACTCTTCGTAGAACTTATTAAGCCGGCCCTCGACGATCTTGTCGATTACCTGGTCTGGTTTGTTTGCGTTCTTTGGATCATTCTTCGCCTGAGCTTTCGCGATTTCGCGCTCTTTATCGAGAACGTTGGCTGGCACCTCATCTCGGGAGACGAAGCGTGGCTCAGCCGCTGCGATATGCATCGCAATATCCTTGACGAGAGTTTGAAATTCTTCACCACGGGCTACGAAATCGGTTTCGCAGTTCAACTCTACAAGTACACCGACCTTGCCACCCATGTGGATATAGGATCCGACAATACCTTCTGCAGCAATTCGACCCTCACGCTTCTTAGCTGAAGCCAGGCCGCGCTCGCGCAAAATGTCGACCGCCTTGTCTTCGTTTCCGCCAGACTCTACGAGTGCGTTCTTGCACTCCATCATACCGGCCCCGGTTTTCTCTCTAAGCTGCTTCACCGCAGCCGCAGTTATTTCTGCCATAAGTCCAAAATTCTCCGAATCTTTTTTAGTAGGCAAAATTTTGCCTGAAATAGGTTTCAATGAAAAACGCAGCCCGGCGGGTGATCCGCTAAGCTGCGCTCGCCGAAATGGAAGAATATCGCTTAGCTGGCCGCCACGACTGACTCAGCGCTTTCATCTGGCGCCGCTCCAGTTTCGGTGCTTTCCGCTAACTCAGAAGTCGTCTCGGGTTGCGCGTCGCCTCGTTCCGACTCATGACCTTCGGTCGCATCCGCGAGCTGAGCACCAGCCTCTTCTGCACCTTCAGCCGCTTCTTCGGTCGCTCCGCCTTCCGGAGGCAAAACGCCGCCTTCAGTGGCAATTTGATTACCCTCAACGATCGCGTCTGAAATTCTTGAGGCAAAGAGCCGGACCGCGCGCAGTGCGTCATCGTTGCCAGGAATTACGTAATCGATTCCTTCTGGTGAGCAGTTGGTATCAACCACAGCAACAATGGGTATACCCAGACGGTTTGCTTCTGCTACCGCAATTTCCTCTTTCTTGACGTCGATAATAAAAATCGCATCAGGCAGGCGAGTCATCGCCTTAATACCTGAAAGATTCTTATTTAGACTTTCGCGTTCCCGATCGAGTTTGATGCGTTCTTTCTTCGTCAGTTTCTCGTAGCGACCATCCGTCTGCATCGTTTCGAGATCTTTCAAACGTTTGATGGATTTCTGGACAGTCTGAAAATTGGTAAGTAGACCGCCGAGCCATCGTTGGTTGACATAATACTGACCGCACTTTTCCGATTCTTCACGAATCGCATCCTGTGCTTGTCGTTTTGTGCCGACGAAGAGGACCGTTCTGCCTTTATCCTCAGCGATCAGATTAGTCACGAAGGCAATTGCTTCGCGAAACATTCGCTGAGTTTTTTGCAGGTCTATAATGTAAATGCCATTACGCTCACCAAAGATGAATTCCTTCATCTTTGGATTCCAACGTCTCACCTGGTGACCGAAGTGAACACCGGCCTCCAGCAATTCTTTCATCGTAACCGAAACCAAACTAAGTTCTCCTTCTGCTAATTGGTTTAATGTACTCGCCGCAGCCTCTCGACTCTCTTAGCGTAAGCAACCAATCGTGCTGCGACAATGGATTAAGAAAAATTTCGAATTTCGCAATTCGAATTTCGCAATTTTTAACGTTTCGAAAACTGGAAGCGCTTGCGAGCACCTTTTTGCCCGTACTTCTTCCGTTCTTTAATTCTTGGATCGCGCGTGACCAGGCCGGCATGTTTGAGTGCCGGTCTCAAGTCGGCGTTGAACTCGAGCAGCGCACGAGTAATACCATGACGGATAGCCCCTGCCTGACCAGCTGGTCCACCTCCAGCAACGTTGATAACGAGATCAAACTTGCCGGCAGTTTCGGTCAACTGTAGAGGTTGACGAATGATCATTCGCAACGTCTCGTTAGGGAAGTAACGATCGAAGGGTTTGCGATTCACTTGAACTTCGCCTGATCCGGGTCGCAGGTAAACTCGGGCGGTAGACGTTTTGCGCCGCCCGGTTCCGTAATACTGAATATCAGCCACAGTTAATCTTCCTTATTTCTAATGCTGTTATGAATGTTGAGTGAGATTGTAGACTTGCGGGCGCTGGGCTGAGTGCGGATGTTCAGCATCGGCATAAACCTTAAGTTTCTTTGCCATTGCTTTGCCGAGTTTGGTTTTCGGCAACATGCCCTTAATGGCGAGCTCGATAATTCGCTCAGGCCGTTTGGCAATCATCTCTCTTGCTGTGGTTTCTCTTAGTCCACCCGGATAACGCGTGTGGTGTCGATAAACCTTTTGCTCAGCTTTATTCCCCTTCAGTACGGCCTTTCGAGCGTTAATCACAACTACGTGATCACCTGTATCCAGGAACGGAGTCCACTGCGGGCTACGCTTTCCAGTCAGTATTGAAGCAACCTCAGACGCCAAGTGGCCGACCGTTTGGCCGGTTGCGTCTACCACGTACCATTTTCGTCTTCCAGCGAGTTCCTTACCGCTGGGAAAGTATGTCGACATAGTTAACTATCTCTGTTTTCAGCGAGTAAAACGCGAACGGCTAGGATACCGAACGCCTTAAAACAATGTCAAGTTGGGCTCAGTCCCTTAGGAATTTGGTGGAAGGTTCCGAACGGGTGGCTGGCGGCTCATGCGAAAGGCTCTTCGGCAACTACGCCAAAGAGCCTTAGCGTTGGATCGGATACTACCAGAAAACTACGGTTTATCCGAAGGCTTCGTGGTAGTGGTGCTGGCGCCGTCGTTTCTCTTCAATTTCGGTGGAGCCTGTTGCTGGTCACCAGACTTTTGCTCGGTGCCAGTGCCAGTGTCTGTTGTCGTTGTGCCAGTATCATCAGGCGTTGGCGAGCGTCGCTTTAAGGTTGGACGGCCTGGTGCACCACCCTCATCTCCAGCCGCAATTGCGCCGGATGATGTTGCTCGCGCGTTCGATAGCCGCAACAGTTTGCCCTTTACCCTTTGAAATTCGGAGCTGCTGATTACATATTCATCGTGCTCGGGGAATCTTGCTGCCAGTGCTAAGGCCGAAGCGCGACGGTCCGGAGGAGCAGGATGCGAAGCAAATGCGCGGGAAATGAACCCAGGTTTCTTCTTATTCTTCGCTTCCAGCTTTTCAAACATGGTGGCCATGGCGCCGGGGTCATAACCGGCTGCATACATGTATTGGACTCCAAGCTTATCAGCCTCTTCTTCAGCGCTCCGGCTGAACTTCATGAAAATGCCCAATAGACCGATTCCGGCTGTGTTTTGATAAATCATCCCCGGAATTCCACCCAGGAAAATCGAGGCTCCAAGAGCTGCATATTCGAGCAGGCTGGCTTTTGTCTGATTTTCAACGGCGTGGCGGGCAGCGACGTGGGCGATTTCATGCGCCATCACGCCTGCGAGCTCAGCTTCATTGTCAGCAGCCAGCAGGAGGCCTTTGTTCACATAGAAGAAGCCACCTGGCAAAGCAAACGCATTAACTTCGTCAGAATCTATGACCTTAATCGTGAAAGGAACTTTAGCGTCCGAGTGTAGAACGATGTTTTGACCTACACGATTGACATACTCAGTAATCAGGGGGTCTTCGATGAATTTTGCTTGTCGATCTACTTCCGCGGCAGCTTCACGTCCCAGGCGCACTTCCTTTTCGGTTGAGCCGCTCATCTTGGAGATGATTCCGCCATTAATGTTGCGTTTCCCGATCATGTCGGGATTCTCATTAACGGTCAGTGGCTTCGCCGATCCAGTTCGAGCAGCGGCGGTTGTTGCAGACTCGGTTTGCGAAGTGGTCTTTGGGTCGGACGTAGTTTGCGTCGTGCTCGCTGTTTGGCTCTGAGTGGTCGACTTCGTTGATTGGGCAAGAGCGGCCACTGAGCCTGCCAACAACGAAGCAGCCAGAACCAACGCGGTTGTGGCACGGGAGAATCTGTTCATCTTGAAAACCTCCAAATACTCTTCAAAGAGGGGTGGTCCGGACCGAAAGAAACCAGGAGACTTTATAAAACTCCAAAACGCGCTTAGCGAAAGGATCCTCAAACGACTTCCGGGGTAGGTCAAAATTGGGTTTTCGCTTATTTAGACGCGCAGTCTATGATGCATGGGCTTGGCGGCAAGGTTGCGCGGCCCACTTAATCTACTTAGCGATCGTTGCAGCAGGAGGGAACTAAACTTTGCGTCTAACGCTTTCCGCGACTTCAATATACTGCCAACATGTGGACTAGTAAACCTGAAAGCCACTAAAAGAGGGGACTATCCCATTTTTTAGATGCCAGGAACAGCATCCAAAACTCCTGTGAAGATTGCTATTGTCGGGCCGGGAAGACTCGGCACTGCGCTGGCGATTGCCCTGTCCCGCTGCAACTACCAAATCTCGGCCCTGGTTGGCCGGCGAGCAGCGCAAATAAAAAGATCTGCAAAGTTTTTAGAGGCGCCAGTCCAGATTCTGGTCGCAAAAGAAATCAAGCTACTTTCTGCTCCGGATCTGATCCTCGTTACTGCTCCAGATGAGCAAATCCCCACGGTGGTGAATTCCCTGGCGAAGATCAAAATTGCCCGCAAAAAGTTCCCGATTGTGCTTCACACCAGCGGTGCACTTTCATCATCGATTCTTAAAAGATTGCGCGAGCAGGGATGGTCGGTTGGATCGATTCACCCACTTATCTCAGTAAGCGAGCCCAACGCAGGAGCCAATGACCTTGAGGGTTGCTACTGGTGCGTCGAGGGCGATGTGCGAGCTCAACGGATAAGTCGTTCCATTGTTCGCGACCTGAAAGGGCATAGCTTTTCAATCGCTGCGGAGATGAAACCTCTTTATCATGCGGCCGCCGTTATGAGTTCGGGCAATGTCGTCGCATTGTTTGATGTGGCTATCGACATGTTGAACGTTTGTGGGCTCGAAAGAGATCAGGCTCAAAAAGTCCTACTTCCGTTGTTAACCAGTACACTTAAAAATCTGGCAAATGGATCTCCTGCGAAGTCGTTGACCGGTACATTTTCCCGTGGCGATTTGGCTACATTGAATAGACATTTAATAGCGCTAAAGGACAAGCGACTGGTTGATGCAGAGTCGTTATATCGTCAGCTTGGTCGTAAGGCGGTGAGTCTGGCGGCTGAAAACGGTCTTGATCCAAGCGTAGTAAAACTTCTGGAAAGCAGGCTTAAGAACAAGAGATAGAGGATCTCAAATCGAAGATCTCGGATCTCAAAGCGAAGAAGCTAAGCGCAGTAACTGTGAGATCTGAGATCTTCGATTTGAGATCCTTCCGCTTGCGTGGGTTTTTGTTTTGTCGTTAAATTTCGCCACTTCAATTACAGGAATAAGTAACCACTCTTAACTATGCCACCCACCCCAACTGCGAGCTACAGTTTGACCCTTCGGCTCAAGCTCTCTTCGCGCGCTGGCTCGCTTGGTGAAGTGACAATGGCAATAGGTCGCGCTGGCGGAGATATCGGCGCGATCGACATTGTGAACGTCGGTAACGACTACATCATCCGCGACATTACCGTTAGTTCAACCTCGAGTACTCACGGCGAACAGATTATTCAAGCGGTAAAAGATGTCGATGGCGTTGAGTTAATCAATGTTTCCGATCCGACCTTCTTAATGCACCTCGGCGGCAAGATTGAAGTTGTTTCGAAAGTTCCTCTGAAGACACGTGCTGATCTTTCAATGGCCTACACTCCTGGTGTGGCTCGAATCTGCGACGCGATTCACAAGGATCCGGAAAAAGCCTTTACGCTCACAATCAAAAAGAACACCGTGGCGGTTGTCACTGACGGCACTGCCGTTCTTGGCCTGGGCGACATTGGACCAGCCGCTGCAATGCCGGTAATGGAAGGCAAGGCGATGCTGTTCAAGGAGTTCGCCGGTGTCGATGCGTTTCCGATCTGTTTGAACACAAAAGATCCGGATGAAATTGTGCGCACAGTGAAGGCCATCTCGACCGCTTTTGGGGGTATCAATCTCGAAGACATTTCGGCCCCGCGTTGTTTTGAGATCGAAGAGCGACTCAAGGAAGAACTCAACATCCCTGTCTTTCACGATGACCAGCATGGGACTGCGGTTGTAGTTCTCGCCGCACTAATTAATTCTCTAAAGCTGGTTGGGAAGAAGATGGATGAAATCAAAGTGGTGGTAAATGGCGTTGGAGCGGCGGGCGTTGCCTGTTCAAAGATCATCATGGCCGCGGGTGTTCGAAACATCGTCGGGTGCGATCAAACCGGTGCGTTGTATAAGGGTCGGAAAGAAAACATGAACTGGGTGAAGGATTGGTACGCACAGAATTCAAACCCAAACAACGAACAGGGAACAGTTCACGAGGTGATTAAGGGAGCAGATGTCTTTCTGGGGTTATCGGTGCCGGGAGTTATCAACGAAGAAGACGTGAAGAACATGGGTGAGAAGCCAATAGTTTTTGCCATGGCAAATCCCACACCGGAGATCATGCCGGAAGACGCCGCTCCATACGTTGCTGTAATGGCAACCGGCCGATCTGACTATCCGAATCAGATCAATAACGTCCTATGTTTTCCGGGTATCTTTCGGGGTGCGCTGGCATGCCGGGCCTCACGCATCAATGAGCAGATGAAACTTGCGGCAGCGAACGCAATTGCAGGAATTATCACTGATGCAGAACTTCATCCAGAGTATGTCGTCCCGTCCGTGTTTGATAAGCGTGTTGCTGAGGCTGTTTCGCGTGAAGTTGAAGCAGCAGCGTATGCAACGGGCGTGGCGAGAAGGGATCGTGGGACTGAAGCTAGTGATAGTTAGTCAGTTGTCAGTTGTTAGTTGGAGTTATCAGCTCATGCCTTTAGTAACCCGCTAATTGTAAACACTGACCCTGGTCCTGGGAGCGCAGTCGTCCTCGCCTGCCCGCATCCCAACTCTATCTTCTGATTTCAATTTATGCAGTGCGATATCGGTATCCAAGTAGCGACAATCTAGGTAAGCGGGCCGGCGAGGACGCCCGCGCTCCCAGGACCGAGGTCAGTGTTTTGAATAAGCGGGTTACTAAAGGCATGAGCGAGTTGGTGAGGCGTAGAGGTTCCATCAGACCCCTTTCATGCCTTTAGTAACCCACTAATTGTAAACACTGACCCTGGTCCTGGGAGCGCAGTCGTCCTCGCCTGCCCCGCATCCCAACGCTAACTTCTGAATTCAATTTGTGTCACTGCGATATCGGTATCCAAGTAGCGACAATCTAGGCAAGCGGGCCGGCGAGGACGCCCGCGCTCCAGGACCGAGGTCAGTGTTTTGAATAAGCGGGTTAATAAAGGCATGAGCGCTGTGATCTGCCTTAAATTCACGACTTAGGTTTTGCTGGCTTACTCTTTTCGGTAGTCGCGAGGCAGGGCTCAACTACGGATAAAGTCGTAAGCGAGCGCAATCCTTTATCAGAAAAAGTTGCTGCTTGATTTAAGGCCCCATCAAAATCAACTTTGCTTACTTCAGCGAATGCGGTTTGCGGGTTGAACCCGGGCGTCGAAATTGCTGCGTAGGATCCAAAGGTCTTTCCTTCAATCTTCAACATCACATACTGAGCCGAGAAATCAGGATTCTCAATGCCGTTAATCACTCTAACGGCGTTCGCCAACTCCTCGATTCCACGATTGGCATCGATCTTTGAATACAGATATGCGAGTGCGAGTAACGCCCGGGCCGTGACCACGGTCTTAGGAGCTTTGGCGGCGGCCATTCCAATTTCGTTTAGTAACTCCCGCGCCTGAGTTTGGTCCTCATTCTCTTTCAAAGAACCTTCGGCAATTTGAGAGAACAAGTAAGCGCGTTGATCCAGCTC
>JBKPQV010000698.1:0-9906 GCA_046734235.1 Acidobacteriota bacterium | reverse complement strand
CTGCTTCGATCATCGACATGCGAAACGTCTTTGCCCAACACGGTAAACCGCGCGTGTTCTCTGATGAACTACTGGAGGCGATCAAGGAAACTCACGAACGTAATGAGCAATCGATCATTCTTCTCAACAGGCGTGGTTACTCAAGTTTCATTCTTTGTCGCTCGTGCGGTGAATCGGTTCAATGTCCTAACTGTGACGTGACTCTCACTTATCACCGAAGTGAGCGAGTAATGATTTGTCATTACTGCAATCATCGCGCGCGTGTCCCGTCCGTCTGTCCACACTGCGGCAAGGAATACATTTACTACGTCGGTGAAGGCACGGAACAACTTGAGGAAATATTGCAAACAACCTTTCCCGACCTGCGTATCGCACGTATTGATCGAGATACGACAGCAAACAGACGACGATTCGAACAATCCCTAACGGATTTCAGTGAGCATCGTTTAGACACACTGGTGGGCACGCAAATGTTGGCCAAGGGCCACGATTTTCCAAATGTCACACTGGTGGGAGTTGTCAGCGTTGATGCAGGATTAGCATTACCTGACTTCCGTGCGGCAGAACGGACATTTCAGTTAATCACACAAGTAGCCGGACGTGCTGGACGTGGCGATCGCCCTGGTCGCGTTTTGATCCAAACTTATCATCCAGACCACTATGCTCTACGCCATGCCTGCGCTCAGGACTACGAGGCTTTTTACCAGGAAGAGATTCGGTACCGACAGAACCATTCGTATCCACCATTCGTGGCTCTTGGCAGTTTGCTGGTTCATGGACCAGATCTAAATAAAGTTAGAAACGATGCGCTTGAGTTGCGTAAACACCTGGATGCTGCGAACCAGGAACGCACCTCGCGGATCCTTGGTCCAGCTCCCGCACCGCTGGCCCGTTTAAAAGGAGAGCATCGCTTTCAGTTACTAATAAAGTCTAAAAGCCGGCGCCACCTTCGGAGCGTCGCGGATTCAGCAGTGAAAGCAATGGCCGATAAAGGGACGAACCTGCGGTCGATCAATCTCGAGATCGATCCGATCTCGATGATGTAGTTATCCACCGATTACGCCGATTTTAATACCTTTTATTAAATCCCTCGGCCATTCTTAGAAATCTGCATAATCGGCGTAATCGGTGGATAGTTTTCTCTCTTAATGATGCGCTACACTCGCCACAATGAAACTATCAGAACTTGCTAATAAAACTGGTGCCCGCCTTGAGGGTACAGATTGCGAAATTGTTGGTGCTGCCGGCCTCGATGAAGCTCAACAAGGACATATCACTTTTCTTTCGAATCCAAGATACACGCCGAAAGTGAACTCAACTTCAGCCTCAGCAATATATCTTGCTGAAGAAGTAAAGACCGAAAAAGACATATCCATACTACGAGCTAAGGATCCGTATTTAGCGTTCACGCGGGCTCTGCGAATCTTCTATCCGGAGAACGCAATCGAGCCGTTTATCCATCCCGCAGCGGCAATCGATCCCTCCGCCAAGGTGGCCCAGAATGTCTCCATCGGGGCAGGTGTTGCGATTGGAAGAAATGTAGAGATTGGTGAAGGTGTTTGCATCCATCCAAACGTAACGGTTTATGACGACGTGACGATTGGTAAAGACTCAGTAATTCATTCTGGAGTGGCTATTCGAGAACGAACGGTAATCGGCGAGCGAGTCATTATTCATAACAACGCAGTGATCGGCTGCGATGGTTTTGGCTACGCGAAAGATGAAGAGAGACACTGGCTCAAGATACCGCAAGCTGGTCGCGTTGTACTCGAAGATGACGTAGAGATAGGTGCAGGAACCACTATTGATCGAGCTTCCGTTGGCGAGAGTCGTATCGGCCGCGGCTCAAAACTCGACAACCTTGTTCAGATTGGTCACTCATGTACTGTTGGTGAGGATTCATTGCTTTGCGCTCAGGTCGGCCTTGCAGGCAGTTCACATATCGGAAGTCGCGTAATTCTCGCGGGCCAGGCTGGCGTCGCTGGACACTTAACGATCGGTGATGATGTTGTGCTGACGGCGAAGAGCGCAACAAGTCATGACGTACCGGCGGGAAAAATAATTTCCGGTATTCCCGCATTCGACAATCGCGACTGGTTGAGATCGACTGCAGCGTTTCGCCGTTTAGGTGAGATGCAGCGAACGATACGGGAACTTGAACGACGCGTTAAAGAACTTTCGGAACAGGTTGAAGGCAGTCGGCAGTGAGCCCAGCAAAAATTCTCTGCGTCTCTGCGTCCTCAGCGTCTCTGCGTTATTAAGCTTTAGATATTTTGAGATCAATTTAAACGCAGAGACGCTGAGGGCGCAGAGACGCAGAGAGGAGAAATGCTAATAACTAGGTTACACCGCCACCATCGACGATCACGACTTCCCCGTTCATGAAGCTATTCCGATCGCTTACCATGAATGCAGCATACTCAGCCAGTTCTTCGGGGCGTCCAAGTCGGCCGGCTGAAACCCAGAAGTCGTGCATCTGAAGCAAGCGCTCAGGAAGAGCCTGGGCGAGGTCGGTGTCGAAAATTCCCGCCGCGATTGCATTTACCTGAAGGCCAAATGTCCCCGCCTCACGCGAAAGACATTTAGTAAAACCAATCATTGCAGCCTTTGAAGTTGCGTAATGCACGGCGGTTGGGAGTGCACGCATCGCCCCGATTGAAGTTATGTTGAGGATGCTTCCCTTTCGTTGCCGAATCATTTGCTTGTAAATCGGCTTGGTAACAGCAAACAGACTACCTACATTTGTATTGATGACTTCATCCCAGGCTCGGTCAGTGGTAGTGGCGAAATTATCACCTCTATTAATTGCTGCGTTATTTACAAGGATGTCGATCCCACCCCACTTTTCAACCAATTCGCGCGTTAGCCGTTTCATTCCGAGGCGATCAATAACTGAAACTTTGGCTCGAAAGGCCTTGCGGCCATACGCCTCGATCTTCTTGGTCATCTCGTCGGCAAGATCGTCTCGACTGCCGTAGTTGAATGCCACATCGGCACCTTCACGCGCGAATATCTCGCACAGGGCCGCTCCGATACCACGCGTTCCCCCAGTTATGAACGCTCGCTTTCCTTCAAGCAAAAGACTCACTTAGCTATGTTTCTCCTAATAATCCACAAGGCATTGTCTCGGGCTGCTACAGACTGAGTCTGACTAATAAACGCGCGGGATGCTACCAGGGATAGTTTTTGTGACGGGAGATTAAACCGTGAAAACCGCTGACAGTCAATTTGACCCTTTAGGCCGAGACGACCTCGGTGAAGGCAGTACTGTCAGGTTTTGGAATCAGGGCAACAATTTCTTCAACAATTTGTCGCGTGGAATTCGGTATAGCCAACCCCTGGGTGGCAGCACGCAGGCGCGAATAGTGCATTTCATCCTCGATCATTCTGCGAACTACTGGCACCACATCTACTGAGCGTTTGAGCATGATTCCCGCCCCACGCCTCTCAATCAGGCTAGCGGTTCCTGCTTCCTGGGGCATCGGCTCTGTGATTACATCGCCAATGATTGGGACGCGACAAGCTAAAGCCTCAAAGGTGGTAAGTCCGCCTAGCTTGGAGATCATTACGTTTGCCGCGCTCATCAACTTCTCGATCTCATCAGAATACCCAATGACTTTTATGGGAAAGGGCGCTTCTAGGGCCAATGATTCAGCAGCAACGCGCAAATCTTCATTCTTGCCGGCAAGGAAAATTGCCTGAACATCAAGCTCGCCACGTATAAGCTCTTTAAAGATTTCCTTAATATTCCCACCGCCGGCCCAGCCCGCATTTACAAACACAGTAAACTTTTCGGGGTTAAGTCCCAGCGCACTCCGGGCTGCTTGAGCTGCCTCTTCACCTGGATACGCAAACTTGGGATGCACAGGCATACCAGAAATTTTGATCCGTTCCGGTGACACACCGTAGTCGATCAATTGACGGCGGGCATCATCGCTGGCCACAAGGTAGAGCGTTACATCGTCGCACGCCCAGCCCTTCCAAAAGCCATAACAAGGATCAGTTACCACCGAAACAAGAGGTACTCGATCAGCCAGATTTAATTCCTTCAATACTCTCGCAAACATGTGTTGGGTGAGCGGATGCACGCTTACGACTATCTCCGGACACCAACGCTCAAAAAGACCTACCACGTAACTAACACAACGCTTATAAAAGAATGGGTGCTTCTCAGGTCGAAAGTAATTTATCCACCAGTAGTAGTACTTCATCCAATGTTGGCGATTACACAGGATCCAGTTGTAAAGCTTAACTAATTTCGCAGACAGGTGATGCGACTCTTCCACTGCCCTGACAACACGAACTGGATACGACTCACCATCCAGGAATTTCTGAACTCCCGCCACGATTGCTGCCGCCGCAGAACGGTGCCCACCACCAGTGTCGGATGAAATGATCAGAATTTTGGGATTGCGAGTCATCCGGGATACAGCTGGTGTGTTCTGCGAGTGGGAAGTTAGCTGCGAAGTATTCGGTGTGACCATACCCAATGCTCGTTCTAGTTTAGAAACCTTCGACGCGCACACCATCAGGTTGTGGATCAACCCGATCTATTCCCTTACGTGCCTTCCTCATTTCTCTTTCCAACTTCTTAATCTGGATCAAGTGGCCTGGATTGAACGGCAAAGACGGGTAATAACTGTTCGATTCATGAGTACAAAAACAGCCCGAGGCGGCCTTTTTGCGACGTTCTTTCATTGCTGGAGACAACCACAATTTCTGAAAATTCCAATCAAACTCCCGGAGGTTGCCGATAGGCGCGAGGTTCTCGCACGATGAGACGGTGCCTTCATCGTAAATCACACCGCCTGCCGTACCGGCATAACATTTCATCTGTGCGGTTTGCGTCTCTTGCGTTTTGGCGATGAGCCCATGCATGTAGATGTCGATTGCTGCTTTGAAGAACCCTGCCTTACCGCCGTAATTGTTCTTGATTGCGGCATGGCGAGAGTCGTCGTCAATCATTTGCGCGAGCTTCGCATAACGAGAGTGGTCTATCTCGAGTTCTTTCGGATCAGCCGATGGTGGACGAATGTAATTGAAGTTAACTTTGTCAGGCTTCAGGTCATACTTCAAAAAGTCGTACCACTCGAAGATCGTGTCCTGGTTCGAATTCATGAAGCAGGTACAAGTCTGAACATCCAACCGCGAAAATTCTTTCTTTAGATTCTGAAGTTGTCGCGCCGTATCGATGGCGATATCCCACGAACCTGGTTTCTGTCGAATCTTTTCGTGTTCAGCCTTAGGTCCATCAATACCAAGGGCAATCGTCACGTTGAGATTCGGACACTCCTGAAGCACCCGTGTGACGTCCGGAAAGATTCGTTTTTGAATCTGACCGTTCGACATTATGTAGATCGATTCGAGTTGGTTGTTCCGGTAAAACGCGCTGGCGATTTCGGGCAGATCTTTTCTCGTGAATGGCTCTCCGCCGGCCAGGATCAAAACGCCCAGGTTGCCGCCTAAAGTTTCCGATATTCGTTCAATTTCATGCGTCTTCATTTGCAGCTTCTTCCGGGGACGATCATCTAGCTCGTCGGTAAAGAAGCAATGCGTACAACGCATGTCACAAACGGAAGTAACAAGAATGTTTAGTAATACTGGAGAAAAAGGCTGGCCTAATGCGAGTTTTGCGTATCGCTTGAGTAATTCTTTGGTAGTGAAATCCATTTCAATCTCGACTTAATTCCCGCAGCAAATAACGCGCGAGAGTCTTTACAGATAAGCTATTTACGTCAGCATTGTCAACGTAAAGTCTTAACTAAATGACTCAACGCATACCAGCCGCAGCACGTCGAGCATCGCTGGAAGCCCTGGCATTGTCTTCTGTGAAACGAGGGCCCTCAACCACTATCACATCCATAACCCTGAAGGAACCGCCGGAAGGAACGTCGAACTGAACGTCCAGACATCCAGTCTCGCTTTCAACCAAATCTGAAACAAATTCGCTTATTCTCTCTGGTTCGATGGTTCCCATTGACATGGCACCACGCCCTGAATCGGCGAGCTTCCAGTTAACGACGCCTCTCGATACCGTTAGACGAGCGTACATTAAGTATCTCGTGTGGGGTTTGGCCTCGATACGCTGCCATAATCTCCCGCCAGATAGTGCCGCCATTGCTTGTCCACCAGAAACCGTCATGGCTTCAACTGGACCAGTGACAGACCACTCATCCGCGAGCTGATTCGATCGGTTCGTTAATCTGAAAGAAGGATTGCGAGCCAGGTTAGGGGTGCTGAAGAGCCCCAGATCTTCAGCGCGCTGGTGCAAATATGCACAGCCTTCAACTGTACCGCTCGAAGAGCGCACGCGGATTCCCTGCGAGCGTTCCCGTCTATCGCGCACAAACAAATCGCCATCAAGCAACTGCACCCATATGCCCGGAGCGACCTGGGAGCGTCGCTCTAAGACCAGATTGCCACCGGTGTCCAGACGCTCGATATCAACGCGATTACTTGTATGAATCCAGTTCTTGTCACTAAGACTCAGCGGTTCAAGTCGCTTGTCGGCGTAATACAGAACTGTTCCCCCAGCGCGGTACTCATAAGAGAGGTGACGGAAATAGAGGCGCGGATCGATATAAGATTTACGCAAACCCTCCTCGACTTCCGGATCACGCGGCGCGAACACAATTTCTTTCCCAGTCATAACGGCGTCATGAAGTGCTAATGCACTCGCTGGCTTGCCATCGATGGTCCAATAGCAGTTAAACATGGGATCCTGGTAGATCCATCCACCAAGCTCATTCACCCAAACTTCCGTACCGGCATGCGTGTCGACGCCGAATGAACCACTTTGAACTGCAACGCTGAGCCCAGCAGGGCGGGCAATAAGGCCAGATGCCTCACATAAAGCAGAATAAATCTCCGCAAGATTTCCGCAGAGAACTCGCTGGCCTTGTTTCATTTGATCGAACGCTTGGCGCGGAACTCGTGTGGCCAAGCCAGGGGAGCCGATTTCATGGGGTTGGCTAAAAAGCCACTTTCGAATCTTGTTTGCCTTTACCCAGACGGAATCAGTCGGCTTAACCACACCAACCAATTGCTGTCGGAAGTATGCAAGATCATCGGCGCTCAATGGATGACGAGGACTAATTTGACGAGCCTCTTCCTTAACACCCGTGATGACTGAACCTTCTCGATGAATATCCAGCCGGGCTAACTCCTCATTTTTTCCGTCACGACTTGTTACGGTTAGAGTCGTATCACCTTCGGGAATCTCAACGCGAAAGTCTTCTATCTGTATCTTGGGTTCGGGAGAAACGTTTGGCGGTCGCCAATAGGTGGAAAGACCAAAGCCTCCAAGAAAGGCACCGGCAACACCAAACGCAAGCAAAAACCTTGATGAAAAGTTTCGATTACGGTGAACCACAGGCGTCGGAACCAATCGAATCAACTTGTTTTTAGATGTATCAGGACCAGCAGTCGAAGTATCAGTAGAGAGGAGATCCATTAAATCTACTCCTCGAACGCTTATTCATTTGTGACTAGAACTTAGACCCTGTGATGAGACTAACGGGAGCGAGGATATCTGTACTCTTTAAAGAGTTGGTCAAATTTATGTAAAGTTTTGTCAAGGCGGAGGATTGTCCTACTTAGCACTAAACATGAAAAACTATCCGCCGATTACGCAGATTTGGATGAGTTGAGCGAAGACACTTTACCCATTCAAAAAAATCGGCGTAATCGGTGGATGAACTTTTTTTGCTTTTCCCGGCCACGACTAAAGCCGCTCTCTATTTTGTATCCCCAGCGCTCGCATTCGACGATATAGGTGGCTTCGATCGACTCCCATCATTTCGGCAGCTCGCGAAACATTGCCATCGGCCTCTTCAAGTTTTCGCTGAATAAATTCCCGATGATAGGCTTCTGTTGCTTCCTTGAAAGATGGAAAGCGGAACGAGACCGCAGGCGCTTCTTCTTTTCCTCTAGCCGGCAGATCATTTGCCGCGACCTTCGTTCCTGGATGCATGATAACCACTCGTTCGATGGTGTTACGTAATTCGCGCACGTTGCCGGGCCATGAATAATTCTGCAAATCCTCGAGAGCCTCATCCAGGAATTGTTTTGGCTGCTTGCCGTAAGCCTTCGAAAAGTTCTGGTTAAAATAGCCAACCAACGCTGGCACGTCTTCCAATCGTTCGCGTAACGGTGGCAATTCAAAGGGGATCACGTTCAAGCGGTAAAAAAGATCCGCGCGAAAATTCCCCTGTTCGATCTCAACGTCGAGGCGTTTGTTCGTGGCAGCAATAAGACGCACATCTACCGTGATCGAAGTTCCACTACCAACTGGCTCAAAGCGTTGCTCTTCCAAAACCCGTAACACTTTGGCCTGAACTTTTGGGCTCATGTCGCCGACTTCATCAAGGAAAATCGTGGCTCCGTCGGCAAGTTCAAACTTCCCTTTCTTGGCGGCAGTTGCTCCCGTGAACGCTCCCTTCACGTGACCAAAGAGCTCCGATTCGATCAACTCTTCTGGTATCGCAGCGGAGTTCACTTCTATGAACGGTGCCGCAGCGCGCCGGGATTCAGAGTGAATCGCATGGGCGACTAGTTCTTTCCCAGTGCCGGACTCACCGTAAATAAGAATCCTGCCATCCGTTGGGGCAACTATCGAGATTTGCTTTCGTAACGCCCGCATGGCAACTGACTCACCAACCATGGTGTATTCCCTGGCAAGGGCAGCTGCCATATCTGCGTTGATCATTTCGAGTCGCCGCTGTCGCAGCGCGTTGCGAACTGTCAACACCGTCTTTTCAATTGATAATGGCTTTTCGATAAAGTCAAAAGCACCGAGTTTTGTCGCGCGTACGGCGGTTTCAATATTCCCATGTCCCGAGATAATTACGACCGCAGCGTCTGAACCCAAAACTCGAAGCTGTTTCAATGTCTCCAATCCGTCGATGCCAGGAAGCCATACGTCTAGAAGGATGCAACCGTAGGCACGTTTACCAACCGCTTTTAAACAGTCTTCACCCGTGGGCACCACATCCGCAAAGAACCCTTCATCTTCCATCACGGCGCGAAGCGTATCGCGAATACCGCGTTCGTCATCGACTATGAGAATTGAATCCATAAATCAAATGCTTATCAGGCCGGTAATTCGATAATGAATTTCGCGCCCCGAGGGTTGTTTCTTTCCGCGCGAATACGGCCGTGATGCTCGAGGATAATCCGTTGAACGATTGCCAAACCCAGACCAGTACCACTATCGCGCCGGGAAAAATACGGTTGAAAAAGGCGCTTAAAATCCGCGGGTTCGATCCCACGTCCGGAATCCGACACCTCTACTATTAGTGCACTTCGATCGAGATCGTGCCTCGTAGTAATAAGAATCTGCTTAGGGGCTTCGCTGTGTGAAAGAGCATCTAGAGCGTTATCAATCAGATTTACAAATACACGCTTTATCTGTTCTAAGTCCAACAACGATGGCGGAAGGTCGGGCTTCAGGATTAACGATATTGTCACTCCCCCAAGGCGGTCTTCATACAAGCCAACCGCCTGGGTGATGATCTCGTTCAGGTTCGCAGTATCGAGCTTGATCGGTGGTAGTCGAGCAAAGCGAGAAAACTCGTCAACCATTGCTTTGAGCCCCGCCACTTCCCTACTGATCGTTTCGGTGCATTCTGTTATGACGGCGCTAACCTTTGCTTCTTCATCCCTTGAGTCGACAGTGATGTTCCCATTTGTTCCGTTCTCACT
Organism: Acidobacteriota bacterium; assembly: GCA_046734235.1. Lineage (GTDB taxonomy): Bacteria > Acidobacteriota > Blastocatellia > Pyrinomonadales > Pyrinomonadaceae > PSRF01. The sequence continues at coordinate 204 of JBKPQV010000698.1, read as the reverse complement.
TATTCGCCGGTAATTCTTAGCGATGCGTTCAGCCGAAAGTTGGATCGGAGTCAGGGGATTCTTTATTTCATGGGCCATGCGTCGAGCCACTTCACTCCAGGCCGCTGCACGTTGCGCTGCGAGCAACTCTGATAAGTCTTCAATAACCAGAACCACTCCCTGGCCAAATCCAGCAGGTCCGCGAAGTGCAGTTGCGGTCATGGC
>JBKPQV010000697.1:0-8095 GCA_046734235.1 Acidobacteriota bacterium | reverse complement strand
TCGCTGAAGCGCTTCATCTATTCGCCGCATCAACGACACGTCTAAACCTTCACGCTGCACTTCGTACCATAGGCGAGCTTCGGCGAGTTCGGCGTCCGCCTCGGGAAGAAATCGGATTTGCATGAGGATCTACTTCGAATTCAGAAATTCGGCCTTGATCGCATCCCAACTTCTGCCACAGTGCGGATTCTCTTGTTGAGACTGTATGCGGAGCTCAAGCTCTTGCTTCTGAGCTTCGGTGAGTTCAAAGCAGCCGTTATCCTCGGCAATGCTATCCCAAATCTCTTCTACCAGTGCGATCCTTTCGTCCACTGGGAGTTTCTTGGCTTCTTCAGTGAGGTTCGATGACATTTTTACAGTCTTCCCTTCAAAAATAAGCTCAGACTCATTATACCTCACTGCGGATGTCTCTAAGCATCATGATCATGATCATGAGTTTCGGCCATCGGTCTATGCCAGCCCATCACTCCAGCGGCCATGCTTTCTGCGGCAGTAGGCCAGGTGCCGCATTCGTAGGCTGAGATCGGTGTAGGATTCTTGATGATTGGATCTACTACACGCCATGCGGCTTCTACGCTTTCATCGTTGGTAAAAAGCGATTTATCACCACGCAGTGCATCTCCCAGCAAGCGCTCATAGGGCAAATGTTCGCGCTCGTGTTCGTGTCGAGCGATGAGTTCGACAGTTTCGCCGCACATCTCTTCGCCAGGTTGTTTGACCTGGGTACAAAGAGAAATTTTCACTTCGGGACTCAACTGAAAGCGAAAGTAGTTCGACTCGGTTGCTTCAATCTCATCGAAGATTTCAATCGGTGGTCGTTTCAGTGTCACCACAACTTCGGTGGTTGTTACTGGCAGGCACTTGCCGGCACGAATGTAGAATGGCACACCGGCCCAGCGCCACGTATCGATGTAGAGTCGCAAGGCGGCGAAAGTTTCCACCTCTGATTCCGGTGAAACTCCTTGTTCGTCGCGGTAACCACGAAACTGACAGCGAATTACATCCGCGGGATCGATTGGCCGCAACGCATTGAAAAGTTGCACTTTCTCACTGCGTAAAGCATCGGGGTGTTTCCCGGCGGGCGCGTCCATCGCCAACAAGGCAATCACTTGCAGTAAATGGTTCTGGACTACATCGCGAATAGCACCGACTTCCTCGTAGAACGCACCACGGCCTTGCACCCCGAAGTTCTCTGCCTGTGTTATCTGCACGTTGTCTACAAAATTGCGATTCCAGATTGGCTCGAGGAAAGTGTTTGCAAAGCGAAAGTACACCAGATTCTGAACAGCCTCTTTACCCAGGTAATGATCAATGCGATACACCGCAGATTCCGGAAAGACGGCATGCAACTCCGCATTCAACGCTTGAGCTGACGCGAGGTCTCGACCAAACGGTTTCTCCACAACAACCCGCGCATTGTTCGCGCATCCAGACTGGCCGAGCCCCTGTAGCACGGTCGAGAAAATTCCGGGTGGAATCGCAAGATAGTGGAGTGGGCACTGGGTTCCATACAGCTCCTGGTTCAGACGATCGTAAGTAGCGGCGTCGCGGTAATCACCGTGGATGTAATGGAGCAAGGAACTGAGTTTCGCGAACGCCTCTGAATCAACCCCACCAAACTTCTCGAGACTGTCGTGCGCTCTCTCCCGGAGTTGGTCCAAAGACCACTCTTCACGAGCAACTCCGATGATCGGAATGTTCAGGTTGCTGCGCTGAATCAAGGCCTGTAACGACGGAAAAATCTTCTTGTAAGCAAGGTCTCCCGTTGCACCGAAGAAAACGAATGCGTCTGAAGGAAGTGTGTTCATTAAAACTTCCAGTTGGAGCCGCTGCAATTGTAGAAAGACGCGTGATTCTAACGCTTTAGTAAGTCTTAAGGAAATCTTTTCCAATTGCTCAAATCAGGTATTGCTTCAGGCGACGGTTAGATACCACCTGCTTAAAGTAGGTGGTATCTGACTTTGTGCAGGGCCTGTACAACGACTCAACTTGGCTGGTAATTGAGTGAGCGGCTTAAATAACTTCGCCAGAGTGAACAAATCTGTGTAGCAAACCAACAACTGCTTGTTTTTCTGGCAACGTTTGTTGAGACAAGGTTGGATGCAGTCTGTACCACCTCGCGGTAGCGGGTGGGCCAACCGCGCCAATGGAGATGTGGGCCCGTCTTTCACCTCGAGTGAATGCTCTGGCCCACCCGCTACCGCGAGGTGGTACTGACTTTATCCAAGTTTGTTGCGGCTTTGCTGCTCTGTGTAATCGGCGTAATCTATAGATAGTTTCCTATCTTAGAGGCGAATATATGAATTGGCAGGAACAACTCCGATCAGACGGTTACGCACAGTTTGCGGGAATTACACCAAAGCTTTTGGTGGATTCTGCCCTCCAGGCAATCGACTTTGATCTCAAAAACAATTACGACTCAAGCCGACAAGTTGAATATGACAGTCGGTCGTACTGCCCGGACCTCAAAGGCACTTCTCCCATAATGGGCCTCATTTCTGAATCTCCAATTCTCAACATCCTCGACGAACTATTTGGACTTGAGAAGATCGATTGGGACAAAGGACAGATCGCAATTCGGCGAGCACATAATGTTCCCGAACCACTTCCGCCGGTGCCTCACATCGACGGGTTCTCCAGCGGGTTAAATGGTCTCGAGGAAGGCAGGGTCTACAATCACACGGTAACGGTTGGAGTCTTTCTCACACCGACCACTAGAGAGTTTGCAGGAAACTTTACGGTCTGGCCCGGTTCACACTACATATACGAGCATTACTTTCAAGAGCGCGGCTCTCGCGCAATGAGTGAACCCGCACCCACTCCGGAGATTGGGCAGCCAGTTCAACTAATGTGTGGTGTGGGAGATGTTGTCGTCGCTCATTATCAACTCGGCCACTCAGCCGCAGTCAACACATCCGATAATGATCGAGTCGCAATCTTCTTTCGTGTCTGGCTACGTGACCTTGAGTTACGAAGGTGGCACTACTTAACGAATATTTGGGAAGGTTGGAAGAACTGAAGAAGAATTAGACAATTGCGTCCGACTTCAAGCAAACAAAAGCGCGCGCGATACTAAAATCAAACCTATTGCACCGGCCGAAAGCGTGAACGACCACTCCACCAGCGGGCTAGCACGCCTAAACACGCCACGGCTGATGACCATGCCAGTTTTCCAACCGTCTTGCTGATAGAGTGGAAAGAGATTTCCAACTGCCAGCACCAGGTTAAGCCAACCGAATAACGAGCCCCAGGCAATTGCGCTTAGTGCAAAATTCACTCCTACACCTGCGAGCAATATGAAAAGTTGCTGAAGCAACGGTCGTCTCTGCAAAGCCGACATGTCCATTTTTATGTAAGCGCCGACTGGCAGTGCGCGAAGCTGATAGTCAACTTCCTTCGCTTGAAAACCAAAAAGCTTTGGGCCCCAACCAAATCCTGCGCCGGTCACCGGCACTCGACAAAGACGAGCTGCAAGAAAATGACCGAGTTCATGAAGCACGAGGGCACTGGCAAAACTCAACACGAGATTGGATATACAAATGTTCATTGCGGATTAACTCGAATAAAGGGATTGAGAAACTGGGTGGTCGTTTTAGGGGGCGGAACTAAAGACTTGTTTCCGATAGGTTTCAGCTTGTCTGCTTACTATCAACTCCCCGACATGCTAAAGCCTCTCGGACTGTTCGCTTGAAGTCTGGCGACGACCGCAAGGTACGATTCTCGCGAAGTGCGTGGTGAAGGATTTGAAGTCTTTGATTCTTCAGTGAATTGAGTGAAACACTCCGGATGGAGATTAAAGTTTCCTGAGAACCTTTTGACGGTTCCAGCTATCGGGCGGTCGCATTGGTCACAGATGATTCGCACGTTTTTTTCTCCTCGACTTACGCACCAAATCATGGTGCTCCTTCGTAATCTTTCAATTCTCATGCCAACCCGATAAACGTTCAGAGTGCATGGAAAATGAGGAATTGCGAGGAAAAACCAAACAAACGAAATACGAATTGCCGAGAGAAGGTCAGACTGACAAGTCGATTTGATGATTGTTCTTCAGAATGACAGCCTGATCACAGAGATTAGGGTCTTTGCAAAACCATTCTCATCAATTGGCAAAATGTGCGTAATCTGCGGAATCTGCGGATTATTTCTTTCGCAGACTCCACAATCCTCGGGCCGAGAGAATCGCAGAAAAGAGCCCCGTCACGCCAATCGCTATCAGGACCCAGACAAAAAAGAACTGTCCGTCGGAGTAGGCGAGTCTACTAGTGACTCCGACACCTCTCCCTCTCATGTGGGCCAGCGGGACGACCAACGCAAAGAGGCCTCCGAGAAGCGTAATGATGTACCCCGATCGCCGTTTGTATAGCACCAGCGTTCCGTACAACCAGAAGACAAAGATAGGCACGGCCGGAAGATTCGTGAGCGTTCCCGGCTCGATGCCCCGGCGAATGTCATCCGCCACATGAAAAGTAAAGAAGAGGATCGAGAGCAGAGACGCGAGTCTTAACATTCCACTTTCTTTCATTTGACAACCTTCTTAATTGTGTTTGCCTGGCAGCACTGTGCGTAAAGTTTTCGTGTTATTTCGTGTGGTTTCGTGGATCTTGTTTTCTTGGGCAAGACGTTCCACGAATTCACACAAATTCACACGAAAGAACCGGAAAGGTTTTGTGGACGTTTCGGGGTTTAGCTTGCTTTCCGCGTGCTCTCCTCTACCGCTTGCTCACCTTTTGCGTGTTCAATTTCAAAATGAAGAATGTCGCCAGGCTGGCACGAAAGCGCTTCGCAGATTGCCTCGAGCGTCGAGAAGCGAATCGCGCGCGCCTTACCGGTCTTCAGAATTGAGAGGTTGGCCAGCGTCAGTCCGATCCGCTCAGCGAGCTCGGTCAACGTCATCCGCCGATCGTGGAGTATGTCGTCAAGCTTGACGGCGATCGCCATGTCACACCGTCCCTTCGAGGTCTTCGCGCATCATCGTGCCCTGGGCGAACACACGAGCCAGCAGAAAAATGAGGAGTACTGCCAGCCAGCCGTTAATCGAAAAGCCAGCACTTACGTGAAACGGATGTGCCGGACTCGAAATGGCTTTAGCAATCGCGCCGATGATGATGCTAATAATTTGTAGCGTGAGCAGCGCCCAGGCGATCGCCTGCAAACGGGAAGCATTTGCGGCGATGAACGGATCGCCCTCGCGAACCGTCTTAACAATCAGTAGCAAGCGCTTGAGTGCAAGATGATTGATTGGAATAGTGACGAGACCCAGAACAGCGATCGCGCGCATGCCCATAATCAGTTGTTCAGTATCAGGGGAAGGCGATAAGTGGAAGGAAGCCATGATCCATTCACGATTCGGCATCACAGCCAGCAACACGAGAATCGCCGCCCCGCCGAGCCAGTTCAAGACGATTAAGCCCCTTAGAACGAAGTGGGCGATTGGCAGTGCGGCAGAAGACGATATTGGCTTTGACATGGGTTTCAGCCCCTTTCAATATATCGAATATCAATAAACTATTTATCGAATAGCGTCAAGTGATTTATTGATAATCGATAAATAGTACATTCCCAAGGTTCAAATCTAAGGATATGTGGCTGAAAGCGTCCTAAGATCTCGGCGATTCGTTCTTCGGCGTCCTTTCGCTCGATACTGACATACCTTGCTAATATTGTTGGCCCAAACGGTGAACTTACCGCGCGTTACCTTTTGAAGACGCAATTACTCGCAACCTCTTTATCAAAAACAGGGGAGATCGATGCGTATCTCACTTTTGCTCGCAGTTCTTCTGGCATTACTTCTGGGTTGTTTCGCGGGATCTAAAACCTCGGCCTCCCAAAAGACTGGCTTCACGATCGTTCCTTGCGATGTGGACGCTTATGTAATCGATCAAGACCCAAACGGACTAAATGTTCGCTCTGGACCAGGCAAAATTTACGGGGTGATAGGGAACCTGCCGTACAAACAAGACACTGGTGTAAGCGTTCACATTACAGGCTCTAGTGGCAGCTGGGTACAAATCGATTTGAGCGTTGAAGAAGGCGGAGACGAAGAACAAACGTTCTTCAAAGGCCTCGGATGGATTTATGCACCGCTCCTGGGACTGAGTGGCATTGCGCACACACAAGGTGCGACTCTACTTTATCGCGAAGCCTCTCAGAAAAGCGTTGTCGTCAAGAGAGTTCCAGGTGGTAACGACGTAAACGTCTGGGGGTGTCGTGGAAAGTGGTTTTATGTTGAATACAAAAAGGTAAAGGGATGGGCCGCACCAGAAACGCTGTGCAGCAACTCGTTAACAACATGCGTTTAGAAAAGAAAACTGCCATTGCTCTTCTCGCGCTTGCGCTTTGTATGGTCAGCGCATGCGCAAATATTCGGTCACAGCCAAATTCAAACCGAGCGGTCGAAGACGAGTTGCCGACTATTTCCTTTTGTAAGCTATTACAATACCCAGAGCAATTTCACCAAAAAGTTGTTCGCGTCACCGCAATCTATGAAAACGGTTTTGAGAAGTCGTATCTGTACGATTTGAATTGCAAGAGCCAGGAACGAGGCGGACAGCCGGTAGTATGGGTAGGTCGAGACAAGTCATTCGTGCGCGACGGTGAGTCGGAAGAGGCTAAGCAAAACAGGATGATCTCCGGGTTTGGTCGTTGGTCGGTAACAGTGGTTGGCCGTTTTATCAGGGCAACAGATCCAGAAAGGTTTGGACATTTAGGCTGCTGCCGATACAAATTCGACTTCGTCCGGATTGAGAAGTCAGAAAAGCTCCCTGACAAAAGGTAGTTTCGTGTTTAGTTCGTGTAATTTCGGGGATCGCTCGTTTGTCGTGGAAATAAGACGATCCACGAAATCAGCCGAATCAACACGAACCGGTGATCGCTGCTCCTTTACACCGATTATGCTCAGAATCATGATTTGCTCTACGCTGTTGATGATCTTCACTCAGCGAACTTATGGTCAGCTGTCGAAAGCTAATTCACCGACACCAGCCAATGTTGCCGGTTACGAAAAAGCGCATTGCGTCTCACTCCCTCAAGGTATTCGAGTCTGCAAAGGCTTGGCTGAATCAGACAACGCATTCGTGTTAGATAAAGACGGCAAACGAATCGGAACCTGGCCAGGAATTGCGTCCCTGGGTGAGACTTCCGATTTTGAGGTGCTCCAGGGTGATTTAGATAATGATGGTCAACGTGAACTGATCGTTGCGAATCACGACAGCACGAGCGTCGGGGTCGCTGTCACTGTTTGGACAATATCGATTTTTAGCGCAGCAGACGTCAGCAACTTTCGTAGACCGCTCACATTCAGTGTTGTGGAATACGGCCCATTCGGAACATTTGTGTCGCAGGACCACCTGGTAAACGTTCTGTCAACGAGATGGCAATGGGCTGAAGATCCAAAGCGCCGAAGAGGCACAGGCTTCTATCTTCTGGGCCAATGGTGGCGTTATTCACGAGGGGAGCTCATACCATCTACGAATCGCCGTATCCTTGCTCGACGTTTCCTGGATAGTTTTGCAGCGGAAAGGGATCAAACTACGGAGGCTCCAACCGTTCCTTTTAGGTGGCTAAGTGGACCAAGAGCGGAAACTTTTGGGAGCGATCCGATTCTCTCACTCAAAAAGGAATCGATAAAAGAAGGTTTGATTACAAATGTCTCGTCAGGGATTAAGGAGGAGCGCACAACTCTAACAATTGAATTCAAGCCCGACGGCGAGGCGCCAATCACTTTCATCTATCCTCAAGATGACGCGGACGACGTCAACAAACTCACTGAAATCGGAGAAGTTAGGGCGAACCGGCTCTATCCCTCAAGATACATTCCAACGTCACCTGACCGTTGGTTGAAGGATCGGCGAGCCACTGTGATCACTTATGGTGAAGGCAAACACAGGATACTCTGGCTTCGATCGAAATGAATCGCACTTATTTTGAGGTCTAAGATTTGAGATCTGAGATCCTCGTCGATCAGGACCTCCTTGGAGTGCGGTGGCCTGGCACCGCTTTGTTACAGCGAAATTCGTCGATCCTAATTTTCGGTTTCGCCATGGAAAGCAGTGCGAGGCATTAAGGAAAACGATTAACGAGGTTCGCTGTGACAAAG
>JBKPQV010000696.1:0-3745 GCA_046734235.1 Acidobacteriota bacterium | reverse complement strand
ATATTATACACCCTGACACTGGTCCTGGGAGCGCGGGCGTCCTCGCCTGCCCCATTTGCCAGAATGTTCTCGCTTGGATACGAAGTCACGTACCGCCTTTTATTCAGAGTCTTGTGTTTGCCAGGAGGGCACGCGGGGACGCGTGCGCTCCCAGGACCAGTGTCAGTGTTTAGAATAAGCGGGTTACTAAAGGCATCTTCCACGACCACTGACTACTGACTACTGACTACTGACCACTGAACTGACTACTGACCCAAACTCTTAATGATCTTCTCCCTAAACACGCGAGCGTCACGCTTAATCGCAACCTCGTTCAGCGTCAGCAAGCGACGATGTTGCATGACCAACCTACCATTAATCATCACGCTCTCAACATCCGCAGCTTTCGTAGCATAGACCAAATCGGAGTAGATGTTATAAAGCGGTATCTGATTCAACGAATCGCGCTCAATAACGAGTAAGTCCGCTCGCTTGCCAGTTTCGAGCGAACCGATCTCTTTTTCCAAATGCAGCGCTTCGGCTCCCCGAATAGTGGCAAGTTCGAAGGCCTGTTGTGCAGAAATGACTTTCGGGTCGCCCGAAAACACCTTGTGCAACTTCGCCACCGTGTCCATTTCTTCCCACATGTTGAGATCGTTGTTTGACGCTGCGCCGTCAGTCCCCAATCCCAGCAAGACGCCTTCACTCAGCATCTTAGGCACCGGAGCGACTCCCGAAGCCAGTTTCATATTCGATTGAGGATTGTGAACAACACCAACCTTTCTTTGCTTCAGAATGTTTATGTCTGATCCCTGTGGCCAAACGACATGCGCTGCAATTACGCGTTCATTCAGGAAGCCAATTCGATCCAGATAAGCAACTGGACTAGCCCCCTTGGCCTTAATGCTATCGTCGAGTTCGCGTTTAGTTTCTGAGATGTGAGTGACAATCGGTACCCCAGTACGATTTGCAAAGGCACGAACCGCCTTCAAGTGCTCTTCTGAAACTGTATAAGGCGCATGCGGAGCCACCGCGGGAATGATCAAATCGTGACCTTTCCAACGACTAACAAATTTCTCGACGTACGCCATGCCTTCTGCATTTGTTTTGTTGTCGGCTACAGGAAAATCAATAAGTGTTTCACCCAACACTCCACGCACGCCCGCTTTAGCTGTCTCCTCGGCGATTGCGTCCTCGAAGTAATACATATCGCAGTAGGTTGTCGTACCACCACGAATCATTTCGGCAAGACCAAGTCGAGTGCCTGCGCGAACGAATTCTTCGTTCACGTTCTTGGCTTCGGCAGGAAAGATGTACTTTGTAAGCCATTCCTGAAGATCGAGATCATCCGCCAGGCCCCGGAATAAAACCATTGGGATGTGAGTGTGACCATTTATCAATCCGGGCGTAATCAGTTTTCCAACTGTATTGACTCTTCGGCGGGCAGTGTAGCCACGTTCAATTTCCGCACGTGGACCAATGGCAACAATCCGTCCAGCTTTTATGGCGATACCGCCGTCCTCGATTACTCTTCGAGTCGCATCCATAGTCACTATCGTGCCACCAAGAACGAGTAAATCGACTGATTCAAGTCGGCTCTGTGCTGCGCCTCTTAGAGTTGTAGAAGTAACCATTGCGATTAATGTTATAAGAACGACCAAACGGTTTTGCATAAATTAGTCAGTAGTCAGTGGTCAGTAGTCAGTGGTCAGTAGTCAGTTGTCAGTAGTCCGTTGTCAGTTGTCAGTTCGATAATCAACATGTCTGAGTCCTGCAAAACCACCGACAACTGACCAAGGACTACTGACTACTGACTACTGACCACTGACTAACCCTTCTTCGCTCCCCTTAAGAATCGAGCATCGAATGCTCTTGGTAAAAGCTCGGCCATGTGGAACGTCTCGCTCTGCCCGTTTAGATTTGCGAAGACGATAGTAGCGTTACGCGCAAACTCCCAGATAATTTGACGGCATGTACCGCATGGTGGTGTCAACGTCTCGGTGTCAGCAACAACCGCAAGTTCAGTAAAGTTTCGCTCGCCTTCAGACAATGCTTTCCAAATAGCCACACGTTCAGCACAAACAGTTAGACCGTAGCTCGCGCTTTCAATGTTGCAGCCTGTATAGACTTTGCCACTATCAGTCTTTACCGCAGCCCCTACGAAGAACCCGGAAAAAGGCGCGACCGACTGTTCCCTGGCCTTTTTCGCTGCCTCGATTAAAGGGTTGAATTTCTCTTCGCTCAACGTTGACCTCCAACTGTGTGTAAAGCACTGGCCAACCTTTCGCGTATCTTTCCGCTAATTAGATCAATGCTCACAAGATTATGACCACCTTCAGGAATAATGACATCAGCATGTCGCTTCGACGGTTCTACAAACTGCATATGCATAGGTCGAACTGTCTCAACGTATTGTTCTATAACAGATTCAACTGTTCGCCCGCGTTCTGCGATATCCCGTCGCAGTCTTCTTATAAATCTAATATCGTCGGGCGTGTCGACAAAAACTTTTATATCCATCTGTTCCAGCAGACGGGGCTCGGCGAAGATCAGGATTCCTTCAACAATTACTATCGGCTTAGGCGTAACTGGCCTTGTTTCGATCATCCGAGTGTGCGTTTTGAAATCGTAGAGCGGCAGATCGATCGGCTCGCCTGCCTTCAGCTTGCGCACGTGGTTAACCAGGAGATCGTTGTCCAAGGCGTCAGGATGATCGAAATTCGCGACCTGGCGGTAATCGAGCGGGAGGTCTTTAAGATTGCGGTAATAAGAATCTTGCTGAATAAAAACTACTTCATCGGCACTAACCGATTCGAGAATTCGGTTAGCAACAGTTGTTTTTCCAGAACCGGTTCCCCCGCAGATACCAATAATCATAACAATTTTAGATCGGCCTTATTGGTCCAATAGGTCCTCGGCTTTGCACAAAAAGTCAGATACCACCTGCTTTAGCAGCGTGGAGTTTCAACTTCTCGCTATAGATAGTTAAAAGAGACCATGTAGCGAAAAATTGAAACTCGACGCTGCTGAAGCAGGTGGTATCTAACCGTCGCCTGGAAAGCGGTACCTTAGCGTGAAATTGAAACTCCACGCTGCTAAAGCAGGTGGTATCTGACTTTTTGTGCAAAGCTTTCGTCCTAGTGGTCCTATTTCCTATTGTTCCTATACCCTCGCGTGCACTCTACTCACAACTCGCCGCAACAACTTTGTAAAAGTCTCCCTCACTTTAACGCCGGTAGCCATCACTTCTTCGTGATTGATTGGTTCATCACTAATTCCTGCAGCCATATTAGTGATGCATGATATTCCCAATACATCGAGACCCATCTGGCGTGCCACTATCACCTCTGGAACCGTGCTCATGCCAACAGCATCAGCACCGAGATTTCTTAACAAATGAATTTCAGATGGCGTTTCATAGCTAGGACCGGCAAGTGCAGCATAGACTCCTCGCCTCACCTCAATGCTAAGGGTTCGCGCTTCTTCGATAACTATTTCCTGGAGTTCGGGAGAATAGGCGGATGTCATGTCAGGAAATCTTGGTCCAAATCGCTCATCGTTTGGTCCACGCAATGGGTTATCACCCATCAAGTTAAGGTGATCGCTCAGGACCATTAGCGCACCTTGACTCAGTTGGACATTAACGCCACCAGCTGCGTTAGTGAGAATCACAGTTTTTACGCCGAGTAGTTTAAAGGTGCGAATTGGAAAAGTTACTTGTTCAAGTGAATATCCTTCGTAGAAGTGCACGCGGCCTTGCATAGCA
>JBKPQV010000695.1:0-4972 GCA_046734235.1 Acidobacteriota bacterium | reverse complement strand
CCCCCGATACCTTGACCCAACACTTTTATTTCAATCCCTGTGTCGGTGTGGGGGTGCGTTTTCCGGGGGAACGCCACCCTTCCCCACCTGTTCTTTTCAAGAAAGATCTGGCAAATCAATTTCAAATCTACGCGATAACGTGCTGTAAGGCTGATCACGTTGAGGTGTTTTGCTCTTATGCGTTCCACAAAAACTCGTTCAATGATCATGGTTTTTCTTCTTAGTGCAACGTTTTTCGCTCCGCGATCACTCTTATTTCCAACCGCCGTTCAATCAGCCAAACGCCCCAATGTACTCGTCATCCTGCTCGATGATGCGGGTTACGGGCAAACATCAACCTTTGGTGGGTTGATTCCTACTCCAACTCTCGATGGCCTTGCGGCAAATGGTCTGCGATACACGCGTTTTCATGTCGCGGCATTGTGTTCGCCAACACGAGCATCGCTCTTGACGGGGCGGAACCATCACGCAGTAGGTATGGGCACGATCGTAAATTGGTCTAATAACAATCCGGGTTACACAGGATCGATTCCCAAGTCAGCCGCATTTGTCTCGGAAATTCTTCGGCAAAATGGTTATGCAACTGCCAGCATCGGCAAATGGCATTTAATCCCTGACCCGGAAACCACTCTTGCTGGTCCATTCGATCACTGGCCGACGCACCAGGGATTCGATTACTTCTACGGGTTCATCGGTGCTCAAACAGACCAATGGCACCCTGAACTAACTGAAGGAACTGCCCCAGTGCGCATGGTTGTGCCTCCGGGACGTGAGCGCGACTTCACTGTGAATGAAGATCTCGCGAATCATGCACGCGCCTGGATTCTGCAACAGAAAGCGCTAGCACCAGATCGTCCGCTCTTCATGTATTACGCAACGGGCGCGACGCATTCTCCTATGCAAGCGCCGCAATCGTGGATTGAAAAATTCAATGGCAAGTTTGATATGGGTTGGGATGAATATCGCAAACTCGTCTTTGAACGACAGAAGAAACTTGGTGTGATTCCAACCGATACAATCCTTACTCCGCGGCCGGCAGAACTGCCCGCGTGGGAATCTTTGAACAGCGATCAGAAGAAAGTTGCTGCAAGGCTGATGGAAGTCTTCGCAGGTTTTATGGCCCAGACCGATTATGAGATCGGACGGGTGATCGATGCGTTTCGCCAAACGGGCCAGCTCGACAACACAATGATCGTCTACATCCCTGGTGACAACGGCGCCAGCATGGAAGGAAATCTTAGCGGCACCGACAATATGATGGAGCAGGTCAACGGTGTACCGTCCACCACAAGCGAAATCCTCGCACGCCTGGATTCGGTTGGTGGTCCACTTTCAAACGCTCAGTATCCCGCCGGCTGGGCCTGGGCAGGAAACACTCCGTTTCAGTGGGGTAAACGTCTTGGTTCACACTTAGGTGGTACTCGCGATCCGATGGTGATCTCCTGGCCTGGCCATATAAGAGATACAGGTGGAATTCGTTCACAGTTTGTTCATGTGATCGATGTAATGCCGACAGTTTTGGAAGCCGCTGGTGTGTCCCAGCCTTCAACCGTGAACGGAGTGGTCCAGCAGCCGATTGATGGCATGAGTTTTAGCTCCACTTTGACTAATGCTGCTGCACCCGAATATCGCTCGACGCAATATTTTGAAATGCACGGCAATGTGTCCATTTATCATAACGGTTGGGTTGCGGCGCAACGGACGGCGCTATTGCCTTGGGGATATACAACTCCTGCCGACAGTCCTTCGCCAGCGTGGGAACTTTACAATCTGAACAGCGATTATTCGGAGTCGAAGGATCTGGCACGTCTTTATCCTGACCGTCTCGAAGAGCTTAAGAAACTATTTAAAGTGGAAGGCGAGCGGAACAAAGTCTTTCCAATCGACCCACGTGTAAGTGGACGTCAACATCCGAATCCGCCGCCACCCGGTGGTCGATCGTTCTACACTTTTTATCCTGGAGCGACCCATCTTTATGACGCGCTCGCGCCTGCCACACGCAACCGGACACACTCGTTCATGGCGTATGTCGATGTACCCGCAAACGGTGCAAACGGTGTACTTGTGGCAGAAGGGGGTGCCTCGTCGGGCTATACGCTATATATAAAGGACGGGAGACCTGTCTATACCTACAACTATTTCCGTAGAGACGTGACGACGATTAGTGCGAAAGAACCCTTGCCTGCAGGAAAATCAACCATTGAACTCCGGTTTGTTTATGAAGGCGGTGGGTTAGGAAAGGGCGCTACCATCACACTGGTTGTGAATGGCAAAGTTGTCGATGAGGCACGATTGTCGCGCACCGTTCCGCGGGCTTATGCGTTTGAGGAAACATTTGATGTTGGTGAAGACACCGCGTCACCGGTTGGGCCATATGAAGCACCGTTTGTGTTCACCGGAACCCTGAAAAAACTCGAATTGAGATCAAGTCCTTAGAGAGCACGTACGAAGGAGACTTTCCCAACTTGAAGCAGGATCTCAGATCTCAAATTTGAAATCTCGCAGTTATGATCTATCTGCCGGCTTGTTGTGAGATCTAAGATCTGAGATCTGAGATTTGAGATCTGCCTCGATTACGCACACCTTCCTTGCACTTGCCCCCTCCAAGTCAGCCCACGATCTCGGCGAGTCTCGTGGGGGAATCATGATCTACTTGGCCGTCCGAAAGAATTTTCCAGCGAATGCTGCAGCTGTCTACGGTGCAATCACTGATATGGAGGCACTAATAAAGGAGCATCCGGAAACTTATCGACCACAGTTACTGAATCAGATTTGGCCCAACTTTGATTCACTCAAAGACGGAATAGTCCGATCGCGATCTACGAGTAGGCGAATACCACCGACCGCAGTCGGTGGATTGTTCATACTTAACCTAGTAGCGGTTTCAGAAACGAGTACGCGAATACCACCGACCGCAGTCGGTGGATTGTTCATACGTGGACTGCCAAGATCCGCTCTCTATTTCCAAGAGGCAAGGAAGACTGGGGCTGCGATATATCTCGAGAATTCCTAATTGCCTCTGAGCTCAGCCATGTCATTACTAGGTTAGGTATGAACAATCCACCAACTGCGGTTGGTGGTATTCCCTCCGATCTCCATTTTGCCTCTTACTCTCCAAGGTTCTGTAACTGAGGCATTTTTGGCCTCGTTGAGCCAAAGAGCCACATGCAACGTTAGCGGATTCGAACTAATTCCGTGGTTTTTAGCGTTTGCAGGAGAAAGTTTGCTGGCATGGAGGTTGCTCTTTAGTTCAACAGCTAATTGATCATAAGGGCGATTCCTAATCGAGGGAATCAAAGTGTCAGCAGAGGGAGAGCCGCATGCGGTTCGTTGGTAGAAGCGAATCGCGTGCGGCTTTTAGTTCGTCCTGGAGACACCTTGAAAGATTTGACTCTGGAGGTTGAGCATGTCTGAGCAACAAAACGTCAGGACACTTGTCGAAGCCTATTCCTGTTTTAAGCGAGGTGACATTGAAGGTGTGTTGAACGTACTGACCGATGACGTTGAATGGATCACTCCCGGTCTGCCTGAGTTGATGCCCGTTGCCGGCAAACGGCGTGGACGCAAGGAGGTTGCGCAGTTCTTTTTCACACTCGATAAACAAGAAAACGTTGAGTTGTTCGAACCTCAGGAATACATCGCCCAGGGTGACAAAGTTATAGCTCTAATCAAGTATCGGGGACGAGTCAGGGCAACAGGGAAGACTGTGGAATCAGATCTTGTGCATCTGTTTACTTTTTCCAAGGGCCTGGTTAAAAGGTTCCAGGAGTACTACGATACTGCTGCGACTCTACACGCATATACGACTGTGAGTAGTCGAATCTCCGCTGCTGGATAGTGGAATTGACGTCTGCTGCTTCGTTACTGTCTGCTGGTCCGTGTAACACGACTCGAGCGTGTGTAAGGTATCAAACTGGAAGGGTCTGCTTTCAACTCGATAGTAATACTGCTTAACGCCGGATACTTCTTTAAAAGCAACGCGGTCAGGTTCTTATTAACTATCTCCCAATAGTCATCTTCGTTTGGATACTTCGTTAGCGCCGTTTCGATATCTTTGGCTAACGATCTAAAGTCCGGGTAATCACCATTCTTGATATTAACCATGTATCGATAGGAAACCGAAATATTCAAGTTGTTTGCCTGTGTCTGGTGGTCCATCTTGAAATCTTTGAGTTCGAAGGAAAACTCTTCTATAAGGGCTCGATTGATGGGTGTTCGTAACTTGTTTGGTGAACGCGTAGGTTCCTGAGGGTAAACCACGCCAAATGTGGAGACACAGAAGAGAGCTATTACTGCAAACTGTCGAATCATAGTGTTTACCTTTGTGAGCCTTTAGAACCGCTCTAGAAATTAGCGCAAGATTACCTCATTAGTGCGGGGAAGGCACCACAAAACTTGATTGTTACCTTGCCTGCTACTAGTATTCCGCAACCTCGCGAAAATCGCTGTTATTAAGTCAATTCACGACACATATTTCCGACAGAGGGTTCGTTAGATATTGGGGGTACATCCAATTAGGACTCTCGGCCTCGCTGACAAAATCTATCAGATGGAGTTAAGAACATGGACCACAATCTGGAAAAGCTCTACAGCACATTAGGTTATCGAGGACCATTGCCAAAGACTTCAGCGAATGCAGAAGTGTCTGAAACAGGAACTGTTCTTGAAGCAGCGGTTGTTGAAAAATCAACCGATCCGGCCGAAATTCCCCCGCTGGATCCCGAAGGCTTGAGGGCGCTTGAGATTGAGTTGAAGCGCAATCCTGAAGAGACGCTGACAAGGGCGCGTGAGGTCATCGACAAAAACCTGACAGAAGAAGAATTGCGAACACTCCTTTCGCAGGCTGATATGGCCCTTAGTTCTCCCGAAACCGCTGTCCCCGCGATTGAAGCGGAAGCGTTTCACATGGAAAAGGCTATCATTTTGCCGGAAGAATTCGATTTCCCGGGAATGGACCTGGAGGAAATTCCGA
>JBKPQV010000694.1:0-4681 GCA_046734235.1 Acidobacteriota bacterium | reverse complement strand
GTCAAGGAGAGCTCACTCTCATACAACTTCCAATTTGGCCTAAGCCGCGCTACGTAATCTGTGACAGCTTGTAGATTGCAGAACGATTTTTTCTGGGCAATAGATACAGCCTCGTGCTAAAAACATCTTAAGTAAACGCTTTCAATCCGGGCCGTAGACCGAGGTAAACTCATGAAACCTTTGCTCTTCCTCATCATCACAGTTTTCTGCGTGACTCTTTCTGCTGAATCAGTTCCAGGTTGTCAGTGCGCGGAATACGGTACGCCAGTATGCGCAGCGTATTGGAGTTCGGATGCAGTTTTTGTCGGAGAGCTAAAGGACATAACCCCGCCCGACAACAGAATTAAAGATGGCCTACCAACTGCCACACTTCACTTTATTGTGGAGCAGCCGTTTCGCGGGATAACGTCCTCTACCGTAGATGTCAAAACACTGTCCGGTACCAGTTGCGATATGCCGTTTTTCAAAGGATTGCATTATTTGATTTATGCTTACCGCAACTCACAATCAAACCAACTCCACGCGGGCGCATGTAGCAGGACTACCGAACTAACGCATGCAACTGACGATCTAAATTACATCAGAGCGCTCTCGCAACAGGGCATCAAAGAGTCGATTGCAGGCCGGATTGCTCGCGAAAGGTACGAGCCAATTGGAGGAGTACGGGTTGAAGTTCGAAATGGAAGTAAAAGCTATGAAGCGACGACTGATGAAAAGGGAGATTATTCAGTCCAGTTATCTGGCCCAGGCTCGTATACGGTAAAGGTGTTGGTGCAAGGTTCTTTGACAGTGATGCCAACTAGTAGAGACAAGACCGCCAAAGTGGAGGCAACAGATGCCTTAACGACTATTGAATACAAGGTTGAACTTGGCAAGAACGAATGCGATTACAGGGAGCTCAATGTTTTTCCTGTGGATTTGCATGCAAACGCAGAGCTCTCCGGCAGTGTGTTGACAGTCTCAGGTATTCCGGTTGAAAAAGGCGAGGTCTATTTGCTCAAAGATAGAGATGACTCAAATAGATGGCGCTCCGCTAAGATCGAAGCGAATGGCTCGTTCAAGCTCGAAGGTATAAAGGCGGGTGAGTACTTCCTGGTTTTGAATCCTGATAATCGCGCCCCTGGTGAGAATGATGCGCCTTACCCCCGTGCCTTCTATCCGAATTCGGTAGACGACCTTGGCGCAACAAAAATTGCTGTTACCGAGGGCGCAAAACTTGAAAACATTGTCTTGCGCGTAGGTGCGCCATGGAAAGGGAGAACGGTGACAGGAACGGTCGTTTGGCGGGAAGGTGGTAATGTACCTGGCGCGACAGTTTCTCTGTACGACAGTCGACGTTACATTCGAATGATCAAAGCCGATGAGAAGGGGCGATTCAGTTTGGAGGTCTACGGTGACTTCCCCTACGCTCTGGAGGCGGAAATGTTGGGCCAACGGCGCGGAAAGTCCAAACGCATCAGTATCGATAATTCCGCGAACACAACACTCGTTTTATTGCCTGAGTGATAGTCTTAACCGACCCTAAAGCCATCGTTGCAACCCGATCTGAAGCGAGCAAGAAGTTTTAGGTTGATTTCGGTTCAATAAAAGTCACGAACACTATTTACAACGTCTGTAATGGATCTCTGACTCCCCTCATCAATCTGCAATGCGCGCGTAAATTCATCTCCAGCGCATTGGGATATTCCCTGCAACGTTCCCGCTAAGCTCTCTGATAGTGACTATGGCTACATCATGAAAGACGCCTTCTGTAGTTCCCGGGAGGAATTACTCAAGCTTGTGAAACGTGGGGTGAAGCTCAGGTTCGTCTGGACACCCGAAAATGCCGAACCCGTTTTCCCCGAACGAGTTCCGTTTTTGATCGAAGGATTTCGGCACGCGCTGATCAGGGAAGCCCGCAAGTCAATATTAATAGGAACTGCACTCGTTGCTTTCTCAATCCTCGCTGCTGTTTTCTTTCACCGCTGGAACTATGTTTACCGAAACATATTATTCGTTTTTGGCGGGATGGCATTAGTCGAAGGCTTTTGGCAGTTAAGGCGTTCGCGCAATTACAGCCAGGATGATGCGGTTAGCGATGCAAGTGTTGCTCGTTTCGCACAGTGGGTGGAAAAGACGAAGATGAGCGCATACACGTTCACGCTTGCTGCGTTGATAGTAGTAGTCGGCTTCGTCCAAGTTTTAACGGGAGGTTCGATTGAAGTTGCTGGTTTGGTAAAACCGGCGGTGTGGAACGGTCAGGTCTGGAGGCTCCTTACGGCAACGCTGATGCACGTAAACTTCATGCACTTTTGGATGAATTTTCTTGCGTTGCTTTATTTCGCGAAGATCGTAGAACGAACAGTCGAACGTACTCTTGTACCGGTTATCTTTCTAATAACAGGAGCGATAGGAAGTGTTTTTAGTCTCTTGTTGTATCCGCATACTACTTCGGTCGGAGCTTCTGGAGGATTGATGGGATTGCTTGGGTTTATAGCCATTGCTTCCTATTTTGAGCGGAGGAGGTACCCACCCCGATATTTCCGACTCATGATTGAAGCGATAATTTCAGTCGGTTTGTTCGGACTTTTCGGTTTTGCATTTATCGATAACGCCGCTCACTTCGGTGGCCTCATTGGCGGGTTATTTATGGGTTGGTTGTTATTAAGAAGAAATCAGAAGTTGATTAATGACGACGGCAGGGTGCTCAAACTAATACTGCCGACGGCGCTTTTAGTATTGGCGTCAATTACTTTCTACGCAGCATATCGAATGCTTCGTTAGGTCAGTGGGCTCTCGGTTGGATAAAGTCAGTACCACCCTCGTTAGATTAACTGGGAGGCCGCAAATCACACGTATACGGTTCGAAGCGGTCGGTAGGAACTTGAATCTGCGTAATCTGCGGACGCATTTCGGGACTGTAGATTAGCGCCGTCCATGGTATGAAAGTGGGCAGACGTTTTAGTCATCAGGGTCCCACGGTTCGCGATCCCACACACCACCCACGTAGTCGCGCCAAGCTGTCCAACCTGGTGGAAGATCGGCAATTGTTCGCAGAGTCGGATCGATCTTCAACGCCTCCTCCATGCAGATCAAACGCATATCTTCAAGCTCGTTAGTCGTTCCACATGTGAAAGCCCACGAATGATCGTCTGAATAATGCGTTACGCTCAAAATCGGTAGATTCTGTTTGATCACTCCGACAGTTGTGATTGTCGCCACATTTGGCTCTTGATCGAATGGCCAGTCTGATGGTGCTTTTGTCATCGCCGATTTCCAGAGGAGGATCTATTCGAACACCTCTTGCAGCAAACGTAACTGTTCGCGCTGATGATTTTCCACAGCATTGCAAAACTCGATGACCGAGTGGACGTCATCGTATTCCAGATCTGGCTCGCTTCGTTCATACAGACAACAGATAACCGCACGTATTGCGTTTACATACGGCGACTCGAAATTGCAGGATTCACTCCCCAAAACCGCCCAGAGTTTTACGCGCTCCTCCTCCAATCGCTCCGGCGAGACAAGACATTTCGTAAAGTCGTCACCGACTTCTAAAGCGATCTGTGCAACGAGTGGCAACTTGTCAAAGATGAGCCGGCAACATGCTCAGGAGAATTGTTGAATCTTCTTTTCGTCCTGAAGGGCTCCCGAGGTTTCGAGCCTTTCCATTAAGGAGAGCAAACCGTCCTCATTAGAATCGTTAGGATCCGCTGTTGTCATTTGACTTCGTGGCTCCAAAATAATCTGCGTCATCAGTGTAATCTGTGAATTCTTGTGTTGGTAGCAAATCAAATTGTTGGTAGCAAATTAAATTGTTGGCAGCAAAGTAAATGTGACAACCGAAAATCTACGCGCTAGATTGGAGTGACCTCAAAAGAAGCGGGCCGACTTGTGCTACTAACACAAAGCCGACCCTGTACCATCAACCTTCTATCGAAAGGCTGACGATCATGACACGTTATAGTAGCGCAACCTCGCGCTCAGAAAAATCTCACATCGACGCAACTCTCAAACGTCGCGCTCGATTACTCATAACCAATAGCCATCCCAAAACAAACTCGAAACCTAATCCACTACGCATTGCAAATAAGAGATCCATATCTTGCTCAAGTTGTGCGTAGAGTCGAGTCCGGCGAGAAGACTATCGACCACTTGTATCGCGAGTAGTCAGCAAGAGCTTGCTCTGACTTATTAAGCGTGAACTAGCGAGACCCTATCACATTCATACATGTCTTCGGTGCGTTCTGCCACGGACGGCAAAAAATCGCCCTTGTGACCAGTAGCTTTCTCAAGTTCGTCCATTGTTTTTTTGTGAATAGCCGCTGCTTTATTGTGAAAGGAGATTAGCGCCTCGGCATTCGGGCCACATATATAGACAGCAAATGCTCTCTCGTCATTCGTTGAACCTCCAATATTACAGCGCTCTGCCACCCACACCTTTTTATCAACATCTATTCGCGCTTTGGAAAGTGGTACAAAATTATCTGATCCAGGGTACATACGAAACACGCGGAGAGAGTAATTAGCAGGCAGCGGACGATCGATTGAGCCACCGACGTCAACCGTATTCACGCGACTCCCGGGGGCCGGATAGCGTATTTCGATTCCGTACTCCCATGGTCCAATGACAGCTGCCTTTGTAGATGCTGAACGGATTATGCCTACAACGATCAGCGCTAAACCTAAGGTCCCAGAGAGG
>JBKPQV010000693.1:0-3542 GCA_046734235.1 Acidobacteriota bacterium | reverse complement strand
CAGCACCGAGGATCTTGTCTGCTAACGCCACCAGACCGAGCACCGCGATGAGCAGGGCCGAGATTCCTGCGGCGAGTTTTAGTCCCTCCATCGATCCCTCAATAATCGCGCTTATCAAATTCTTTGCACGGCCCGATTCGTCATCAGGGGGAACGGCGGCAAGTGTCGCGGGGATTTCAATTTCTGGTATCAGCAGCTTGGCGACTACGACGGAGGCTGGAATAGCGAGAATGGACGCGGAAACAAGATGTCCGGCAATTTGTGGAAACACTCCTGTCAAAAACGCTACGTACACGCCGAGCGAACTAGACGCCACAGTCGCGAGGCCCGTGGTTAAGATCAATAGCAGTTCCGAACGAGTCATCTTTTCGAGATAGGGGCGCACCACAAGTGCTGATTCAATTCCGAGAAAGATGTTTGCGGAGCTCGAGAGGGATTCTGCACCGCTGATCCTCATTGTCCGGTGAAACAGTTTTGCGAATAGGCGCACGAATACCTGTAGCACTCGCAGGTAGTACAGCATTGAAGTTACTGCGGAAAAGAAGATCACAACTGGAAGAACTTGAAACAGCAGGATAAATCCGACTGAGCCTGCTTCTCCCGGGCTCGCTGCGAGTGGTCCAAACAAGAATACCGATCCACTTTTCGAGGCATTTAGTAACGCAACTACGGCGTCGTTGAGCCAGAGCAAGATTCGATGCGAGACGGGTAGGCGAAAAATGATTATGCCGATCACTAGTTGGAGCGCAACTCCCCACCCTATCGTTTTCCAGGCGATTTTTCGACGATTATTGGACAGCACCCAGGCCATCCCCGCGAAGATCAAAAAACCTGCGATTGAAATGACGTGGTGAATCATTTTATAGGTTCAATAGGTCGTATAGGTCCTATTTACCTCGGAGATATCTCCCGTCGAATAAAGAAAAGTAGATCTGTTGATGGAGGATCGATTCCGAGCTGGCGGATCATGCCGACAACCTGGCCACGATGTAAGGTTGCGTGATTCACTACATGTTGCATTTGGTGAACGAGCATCATCGAGCTCGCGTCACCGCTGAGAAGTTTGAAATTGAGCTCGCTCAATAGCCGTGAATCATCCAGGCCAGCAACGTATTTTGTGCGTCGATCGATAAGGTTGTTCCAACGATCCTGCAACGTTGCGAGGTCGGCGCACGAATCTTCGGTCCATTGGGACCATGCTTCATCTTTTGCTGGAGACCGTCCGTGCCAACGTTCGAGCCAGATCCATTCAGCTCCAGCCATGTGCAACAACGTTCCAAAGATAGATTTGTGACTAATGCCGACTTCACGCCGCAGATTCTCGTCAGATAAACTGCTTGCAGCTTCCATCGTCAAATTATTAGCCCACTCCGTATAGTTGAAGAGATGTTTGATGTCGTTCAGGTCCATGATTGCCTCGGTTTGTAGAGATGTTGAATGGTAAGACCGGGAGGGTACACACTAATGACACTCGTCGCAACCAGATTTGCAGTCAAATCGTCTCATTTGAAGGAGTCCTAATGTTTATTAACAGCAGGCCAGGCGCAGTGATCTTTACCCGAGACCATCGCCGTTTAGCAAAGTTCTACGAAGCGGTCACCGATCTCCCAATCTCTTATTCGGATGAATCTATTTCTGTCCTACGATCAGATACGTTTGAACTGGTGATCCATGCAATTCCGAATGAGCCTCCGGTCGATGAGCCCCCAAGACCTCGTGAAGATTGTTACATCAAGCCTTTCTTCCCAGTGAAAAGTTTAGCTGAAGTACGCGAACGAGCTGCTGCTCATGGAGGAAAGCTAAGGTCTGCCGACCGAGAGTGGGAGGCGCGTGGATTTCGTGCGTGTGAAGGAATCGATCCCGATGGCAATGTCATTCAGTTCAGGGAAGATGTAAACTCAGAAACCAGTGTTAGGAGGCCAAGTCATGAGTGACCGCAAGTATCGTCAGCGCGGCTATATGGACAGCGATCGAGAGCCGGAGCGACCGAAGCCGAAGCCCGGACCACAAACGCCACGCGACCGGGAGGGCCCACGATCACCGAAGATGATGGCATTCAATGAGGTAGTTAAGTGTACCTTGTGCGGAGCAAAGGCCCCATCGAGTATCAATTTCGAAAGCACTTGCTCAAAATGCCGCGCTGAACTCCATACCTGTCGACAATGCAACTACTTCGACCCGGGTGCGCATTTCGAATGCAGCAAACCAATTTCAAAACGCATTGTAAACAAGAATGCGCGCAACACTTGCGAATACTTTGCACCGCGAACGGTGGTTGAGCGGGAAACTTCCTCAGGTGCTCCCTCGGATGCACGTCAGGCGTTTAAGAATCTATTTAAGAAATAGGTCGCACGAAGCTTAGCCTCAGAAGAAACTTGGGCTGCGGTTAGGAGTTTTTTCGTGTTTAGTTCGTGTGAGTTCGTGGATCGTTCCTTTTGTCGAGAAAAACTGAGCGATCCACGAAGTCACACGAAATAACACGAACGAAAACACTGGTGTCCGGAGCCAAATCCGACTTTGAGGCAAAGCCGTCGAATGACGTAACGAGCAGTGGGCTTAGACCGAGGCGTGTGGCGGAGTTTCTAGTGACACGTCACCAGCCTTCTTTGAAACTAGCCGGCTGCTGCAATCGAACGGTTCCGCTGGAGAAACGCTAGCGTTCTTTGGTTGAACTCTTCAACATTCTCATACAATGCTGCGTGAGAGCATTCCTCAAAAATCACTAGCTCATGGTTACGAATTCTGTCTTGCATCGGCCGCGCAAAACGTGTCGAGGTAATCATGTCATTAGCACCAAAGGTAATTTGTGTGGGTGCGGTGATGCTTCCTAGTTGCTCTTCGATGTTGTGAGCAAGCACCGCATTTGACTGCAAGATAAAATCATCAATCGACATGGTCGGGCGGGTCTTGATGAAGTCAGCCAGGCTTTGAACGTAATCCGGTTTTTCCGCATACAAGTTGGGAGTGAAGCACCATGGAAAGATGTTTTGGATAGCCAGCTCTTGAATACTGTTTAATGCTCTGGCACTTACTTGCCAACTCTTGATCACGGTCTCGAGAAACAGATCGGTCCTGGTCCAACCGCTGTGCACCGACAGAGACTTAACCTTTTCTGGATACCTCACTCCGAAACACAATCCGACACCAGCTCCGAGGGATAGGCCGGTTATGTGTGCCGACGAGATGTTTAGGGCTTGCATTACGGCAGCCACATCATCGGCGAGTTCCTCGGTGGTGTAGGCCTCGTTCACTTTGTCACTTTCACCCGTGCCGCGTAGGTCGATTGAAATGCAGGTAAAATGTTTAGCGTAGTCAGCTACCTGAAAGGCATAACATGCGTTCTCTGCAGTTAGAAAGGGAATGAGGATAAGTGGCTCTCCGGAACCCTGCTCTTCGTAGTTGAAAGTAAGTTTGTTCGCTTTAACTTTGGGCATTGTATACCTCCTGGTTGGATTTTATGGGGCGGGGGAAGGCAGTATACCTGTCTCTTATACACATCTCCGAGCCCACGAGACAATATTGCCAATCTCGTATGCCGTATT
>JBKPQV010000692.1:0-7440 GCA_046734235.1 Acidobacteriota bacterium | reverse complement strand
CGGTAGCGTCGGGTCGCATCATGAACTTAGGCCCTACAGAATCGAGAGGACCCGACGCTACCGCGTGACGGTACCGACTTCTGCGCCCTAAGAGTTGATGATTTTTGCAAGTGCCTCTTTAGCTTGTCGTGAGGTCAATTAGCGATTCCGTTAGAATGCCTGGTCCTACTTATTGGCCTCACGACAAGCTCATGCAAATTGGACAGCAAATTGACGTCGGAAGGTTATAGACCAAAATTACCATCAACGAAAGGTTAAACTTAGCTACACTTAGACTATGGCTACAGTAATTGAAGCTACGAACAGCAATGGCAGTGGAAGGTTTCTCAGACGCGAAGCATCCGCTGAGGAAGTCTTCACGCGTGAGGACCTTTCGCGTGCGCAACAGATGTTCGGTCAGATCGCTGCTGATTTCATGCGAACTGAAGTGTTGCCTCGCGCCGACGAGATCTATAACAAAGACTGGGCATTGACACGCGAGCTATTGCTGAAGGCTGGAGAACTCGATCTGCTGCGAGTTGACATTCCCGAAGCGTATGGAGGATTAGGGCTCGACAAGGTGAGTTCCGCTTATGTAGGCGAACAGATTGGTGTCATGCCTTCGTTTGCTGGTTCACTTGGTGCTCACACGACGATTGGTACTCTGCCAATTGTCTATTTCGGAAACTCAGATCAGAAGGCTCGCTACTTACCTAAGCTCGCAAGTGGTGAATGGATTGGGGCGTACGCCTTAACTGAACCCGGTTCAGGATCAGACGCGCTTGCGGCGCAGGCAAAAGCGACGCTGACTGATGACGGCAAACACTATCTTCTCAACGGCCAGAAGATGTGGATCACGAACGGAGGTTTCGCCGACGTCTTCACGATCTTCGCTAAAGTTAACGGGCAGCAATTCAGCGCGTTTATCGTGGAACGAGACATGGGTGTTGTGAGTGGTAGGGAAGAACCGAAACTTGGTTTGGATGGATCGTCAACTACAGCGTTGATTCTCGAAAACGTCAAAGTGCCAATCGAGAATGTATTGGGAACTGTCGGCCAGGGACACAAAGTCGCTTTCAATATTCTGAACCTGGGAAGGTTGAAACTTGGAACACGCAACATCGGTGGCGCGAAGCAAGCGCTGTCACGAGCCATCCAGTATGCATTGGAGCGCCATCAATTCGGACAAGCTATTTCCAACTTTGGTCTTATCCGGCAAAAGATCGCGGACATGGCGGTGCGTTGTTACGTTGGCGACGCAATGGTGTATCGCACGCTCGGCGATGTCGATCGTTCCTTGGAGACGATTGACGAGACTGAAACTGACCAGGTGCTTAAGACCATTGAGAGTTTTGCCGTTGAGTGTTCTATTAACAAAGTATGGACCAGCGAGACTTTGGCGTTTGTTGTCGATGAGTCGTTGCAAGTCTTTGGGGGCTATGGTTACTCGAAGGAGTTTCCGGCTGAACGCGCCTATCGGGATGCGCGGATTACTCGCATTTACGAAGGAACGAATGAAATTAATCGATTGATCATTTCGACGAGACTACTGAAGAATCGAGAGTTGTTTTCGACTCATGATGAACTGCAAGCATCTGAGAAGGGAGTGTTTTCCGAAGAAGCCGAACTGCTTCGAAATGCGAAACGATTGGTTCTGAGAGCTTTGTCGAAGGCCCAGGAAAAGTATGCCGATGGGCTGGCGAGAGAGCAGGAAGTCCTGGGGCACATTTCGGATGTGATTATTGAGATCTATGCAGTTGAGAGTGCGATTTTGAGGACAGCGAAACTGGCGGCATCGCGTGGTGAAGAAGCGTGTGCGACGCAAATTGACATAACGCGTGTGTACGCAAGCGACGCCGTTGATCGAATGACGCATTCAGTGAAGCAGTTTGCAAATGAGTTGTTTGATGAGTCGTTTACAGTGGTTGGGCCAAAGCTGAATGCGATTGCTGCGCGTAGACGGATTGCTGAGTCAGTGATTAAGGCCGGTCGGTATCATTTGTAGGATTTTTCTTTTTGGATTACCACTCATTGGCGAGACGAATCAAAACTCCTGTTAGTTCGGTTGTTGTTCGTGTTAGTTCGTGTGTTTTCGTGGATCGGCTGTTACGCTGCGAGAAATGCGATCCACGAAATCACACGAACTAACACCAACAAAATCCTAAGCTAATCTGGAATGTTCACACCAGTTTCTTATGTGGGCGGATTACACAGGAGCACGGAGATCGTAATTTGAGCAGTATTTATCTGGTGCGTCACGGGCAGGCCGGCACACGCGACAACTACGATTCGCTTTCAAGTCTCGGTCGGCGGCAAGCTCGGCTACTCGGTGAATATTTCATCGAACAACGAATTGAATTCTCAACTGTCGTTTGTGGGTCAATGCTGCGTCAACAGCAAACTGCGTCAGAAGTAAGCACAGCGTTCACTGAAGCGGGAAAAGCATTTCCCGAAACAGTTGTCGACGAGCGTTGGGACGAGTTTGATCTTGCTCGTGTGTATCGTGAGCTCGCACCGTTGCTGTGCAAAAAGGATGTTGCGTTTCGCATGGAGCTTGAACAGATGCTTGGGGACATGCAGAAGAGTGCAGGTGCTCACGAGGCGGAAGTGCACAGACGGTGGCGACCGTGTGATACGAAGATGGTCGAAACCTGGATCGAAGGAACGCTTCCTTACTCGGGTGAAACATGGAAGCAGTTTTGTAATAGAGTTATTTCATGCAGTAGAAGTTTTGAAAAAATCGCACGACACGCAAACATCCTGGTGTTTACCTCCGCAACTCCAACCGCAATCTTAACCAGTCTTGCACTCGGAGTTACGGAGAAGCGCGTCAGACAACTTGCTGGTGTCCTTTACAACTCTTCGTATACATTGCTTCGGCAACGTGACGAACACCTGCGCTTATTCCAGTTCAATGCAGTTCCGCATCTCACTACTCCTGAATTGCGAACTTATCGCTAAGCCTTCGGAGACTAACAACAGATGAACCTCGGACCGAGTGAAAAGACGAGTGATCTTCAAAAGCGACTCGCATCATTCATGGATGAGCATATTTATTCAAACGAGAAGCTTTTTCATGAGCAGATTGACGCGAACCGTTGGGCACCAACCGCAATCGTTGAAGAACTAAAAGTGAAGGCCCGAGCCGCAGGTTTGTGGAACTTGTTTCTTCCGGAAAACGAGCACGGTGCGGGTCTTTCTAATCTCGAGTATGCGCCCTTATGTGAAGTCATGGGACGAAGTCCGATGGCTCCTGAAGTATTTAACTGCTCTGCGCCCGACACGGGAAATATGGAAGTGCTTGCGCGGTACGGAACTGCAGAACAACAAGAGCGATGGTTGAAGCCACTTTTAGCGGGAGAGATTCGTTCATGTTTTGCGATGACGGAACCGGCAGTTGCGTCTTCTGATGCGACCAACATCGAGTCGAGCATTGTTCGTGATGGAGATGAGTACGTCATCAATGGAAGAAAGTGGTGGTCGTCTGGCGCGGGCGATCCGCGCTGCAAGATTGCGATATTCATGGGTAAGACAGATTTCAACGCGCCGCTTCATAAGCAGCAGTCGATGATTCTCGTTCCGATGGATACGCCGGGCGTCAAAGTGGAGAGAATGTTGACAGTGTTTGGCTACGACCATGCTCCTCATGGTCACGCAGAGGTGTCGTATGCAAATGTTCGTGTTCCAACCACAAACATGTTGCTTGGTGAGGGGCGTGGGTTCGAAATTGCCCAGGGCCGTCTTGGCCCAGGGCGAATTCATCACTGTATGCGTTGTGTCGGGGTGGCTGAAAGAGCGCTGGAGATTATGTGCAAGCGGGTGCAGTCGCGCGTTGCGTTCGGAAAAACAATCGCAGCGCAGGGGACTATTCGTGCCGACATTGCCAAGTCTCGGATGGAGATTGAGCAAGCGCGGCTGTTGGTACTAAAGGCCGCATACATGATGGACACGGTGGGGAACAAAGTCGCTCGCAGCGAAATCGCGATGATCAAAATAATCGTTCCAAATATGACTTTACGAGTTTTGGATCGAGCCATTCAAGCACATGGCGCGGCGGGTGTTTCGCAAGACACATTTCTTGCGAGTGCATGGGCGCAAGTGCGAACGTTGCGTCTCGCAGATGGTCCAGACGAAGTTCATACCGAAGCGATCGCCAAGGCAGAGTTGAAAAAGTGGAGTGGGAATTGATGCTTGGATGGGTAAACGCGATCTATCTATCCCTTGTTTGATCCCGCCGCCCCCGCTACCAATAGGGTCAATGATTTAAGCAAAGTCTTCGTGTCGGTTCGGCATAACCGAATCAAAACCATTGACCAAAAGGGCGCCCCAAATCCGTCTGGTTGACCACGACACGCCCATCACGAGTCTTAATGGCGACGAATACGTGTGGACCAATCGCCCCCGCCCCGGGTGCGGCATCGGTTCGACCCTCGCCTTCGACTTCTCTCCACCCATTCCATCCTTTTCCCAATTCTGCCTGGTCGTACATGATCTTGCCGTCAGGCGTCTTGGCAAAGAAGTAGATATAGTTTCCAACCCCGGCCGCTGCCGGCGCAGTATCTGTGACTAGTTCGGATCTAGACCAGTGGTCGTTGAAAGGGCGTCCCAAATCTGCCTGATTAAAGTAAACGTAGCCGCCCAGGCCCTTGATGGCGACGAACACGTGGTTACCAACCCCACCCGCGCCCGGTGCGGTGTCAGTCCTAGCGTTGCCGTCGACCTCTTTCCAGCCATGGCCTCCTTTTCCCAATTCAGCCCAGTCATACATGATCCTGCCGTCAGGTGTCTTAGCAAAGAAGTAGATTGCGTTTCCCACACCAGTCACAGCCGGCGCAGCATCGGTGACTGGGCCAGATTGTGACCACTGGTCGTTGAAAGGATGTCCCAAGTCCGCCTGGTTAATGTAAACGTGCCCGTCCCGGCCCTTAATCGCAACGAACACGTGCGTACCCACCGCTCCAGCGCTCGGTGCGTCATCAGTCCGAGCGTTCCCGTCCACTTCCTTCCAGCCATGGCCCCCCTTTCCCAATTCTGCCCAGTCGTACATGACCCTGCCCTCCGGTGTCTTTGCAAAAAAGTAGACGGCATTTCCGACACCAGTTACCGCGGGAGAAGCATCAGTCTGAGACGTCGAATTGGGAGGGGAGGGTTGAGGAGTCGGTCCTCCTCCAGTAGCAGTTATGCCAGTACTCTTTACCGTCAAGTTCACCGGGTATGTCCAATCCTTTAGAACATCCAGAACGCTTTGGATGCTGACGGCACTCCCGTTCGGCACGTCAAACTCCGTGATCATCCCCAGTATCTCGCGTTTTTCATTAAGTAAAGCACCGCCGGAATTACCTGGACCGATGAAGTTTGATTCGAAAAAGATTGAATCTCTCGAATTCTTTGAGAACCTGTCAGGCGTCACATAGGTGTGCCAAGGTTCTCCCTTTGGATAGCCGAGAGAATAGACGGAGTCTCCACTCTTCAAAGATCGGACATCACCCAATTGATCCCATCGCAAAGCTCCGACGTCAACACCCTCCTTGCTCAAGTCGATAGCGAGCACCGCTAAGTCCAAATCACGGTCAGTGTTCTCGAGTAATTCAGCAGCCTTCCATTCACCTGGCAGCCATCTCAGCAAAATCCGCACCTTCTGGGCTTCATCGGTGCCGCGCCGGACAATGTGATTGGCAGTAACAATGTAGAGTCGATTGCTTCCTTTCCCAAAAATAATGCCAGCGCCGAAGCTCTCACCATCCCCGATTTGACATTTGATCATGACGATTTGCCGCATCAGATCCTCTGAAGTTATGGGGGCTAGCTCACCTTGTTTTGTGGGCACGGGCTGTTTTTTTTGACTGTGCACTACTTCAATTGCTGTAAAGAGGGCATTGAGAATACAAATCATCGTCAGAATCAAGCGGGTGAACATTGAAGGTTTCATAAAGGTTTCCCCCACCAGCGCAGTGCACCACCGACCAACCCGAACAGAGACAGTGCGGTTCCCCAAAGCAAGTAGAGGCTGTGACGTGCCTGGATCCATTCGAACCAAGTCGGCATAAGGCTTCTACTGCTGTCGCCCCAGCCGGCATTCATTCCACGCACGCGACCGTGAAATTTCAGTTCAATCTTGTCGTCTTGCAGGCGGAGTGTCCTGACTTCAAGCTGAGAGTGTTCGAAGCGAATCATTTCTCCTGGGCGAATCTTTTGCTCCAGCCCATTTAGGGACTCGAAGTTGATCGTACCCGAGAGAATAGTCGATAAGGGACGAACAAGCGTACCGGTCGGGTCGCGAAACTCTTTCACGTGGAAAAAGGATAAATCGTTAGCAGATAGCTGCGAAGAGAAATTGTTCTTGGTAGGATCAACAAGCGTCAAATCCAAATCAACTTCATTTTCACCGTATTGCATAACAGCTACATCTGGGCTTTCGAGGTTGATTTGCTCGCTCCCGCCACCTGAAAAATCTACGCGCACGGAACCGTTGACGTCAGCGTTCAGCTCGGCGTTTGTCCCTTTTAGTGATATTCGATACTGACGCGGAACTCCGATGTTGCTTATCCACACGTGTGTCTCAGCTGGTAGCTTCAAGGGCGCAAGAGTGATGGTACCCTGACGCTTCCCATTCGGAGCAACGGACAACCGAACGCCGGTTCCGTCACCTTCTGATGAACGGGGTATTTGAGCAGTCTGATCGGCAGCTCGAGGAAGTCTGATCTCACGTAGCCCAGAGACGCCTAGAGTTGAAAGGTCTATCGCTTCTGTTAGCACTTGCTCTGATGGCACAATGAAGCTCACCTCCGACAGTGCGAGCTCGCCTTCGATTTCTGTCTCTGCGACTCGGGCAAAAAACAACAGACTAACCAGCACAAGTGAGCTTCCGAGTACAGCGACCACGGGCCACCTTTTACGAACAGGGGATGGTTGCGTTGCATTATAAATCTCAACCAAGCGGGCAAGGCGTGACAGAGTGTCTACTTGTTCGGCTGTTACTGTCCCTTCAGATCGGACTGCCTCTTCACTGATAGTCCTGGCTTGCTGTGATAGTAGGTTTCGGAGTTGATCACCAACAGTTGTTTTCACTCTGGTGTCTCTATGTAGGGAGGCGCCATCAATTGTTAATGCTGATAAAACCAGACTTCTCTGGTAGATGCGCCGCCGGCTTTGAATGTCGCGCCGATCTTCAAATAATAGATGCCTGGAGTCTTCGCTTGCGGTATTGTGATAGTGATGCCGCGCCCGGCAGGGTAAAAACCACGCCCGAGGTTCCAGATCTTAATAGAGGCTCCTGGACCTCCGTCTTTCGTCACTGTGGCAAGAGTAATGAAGACATTGTCGAGTTCCGCATCAGGCAAAAGCACCACCTGATATCCGTTGGATGTTCCTGTGACCCCCTGTTTTTTGATACGGACTGGCAAATAAACTTCGCGTTTGGTATTGCCCACCAGATATGAAGTCAAGGCGACGATACCGAGG
>JBKPQV010000691.1:0-4749 GCA_046734235.1 Acidobacteriota bacterium | reverse complement strand
TGCGCGTCGCGTTTTATCGAGTGGGATCGAGGCCACAAGTTCCGGCGATAAGGCTTCAATCGGAGAAGGTTTCTCACTGGATGCCGAGGTGCTCCGATACGAAGGCAATTTGATTCGGCAAGCGCTCGAAACGGCTGGTGGTAGTGTCACTCGAGCGGCACGAATGTTAGGCGTAACTCACCAGGGACTGGCGTTCATTCTGAATGGACGACATAGCGATCTGCTGTCGATTAGAACTCCGGTGAAGCGAAGGCGGAAGAGCATTATTCGCTATCACTGAGTTCCTAAACCCTCCTCTGTTAGTCGATTTATTGGCGCTGCCAGTCTACAAGGCAGCGCCATTCGCATATTTGTGCTCTAAACAACAGTTCTCTTATTATCGCGTTCATTATGAAAAAGGTTATTAGCCCCCTGGTACTAACTCTACTGCTGCTTGCTTCGATAGCGGTCGCGCAAAAGCCTCAAAGAGGAACAGTTCGGCGAAAGCCACCGGTAGCAACTCCGACGGCCAACCCAACCCCGGCACCAAAACCCGCAGCGACGCCGCAACCTTCTCCAAGATCACCTGCTGCACCAGTCCCGCTGGTCATCGTCAACGGTCAAACGCTGACAACCGCCGACTTTGATCCGTCATTGCGCTCGCAGGTCGACAGTGTTGAAGACAGAATCGCCGACGCAAAGCGAAATGTCCTGGATGTGCAAATCAATACTACCTTGCTTGAGACAGAGGCACGAAAGCGCCGTATGGACAGCCACTCACTTTACGAGCAGGAAGTTACCAGGCGAATTCCGGTATTCACGCAGGCTCAAATCAAACAGTTTATAGATGATAACAAGGCACAGTTTGAAGGGACTGACGCCGCAACTGCTTCAACCCAAGCAGCGGCATACCTTAGTGCCGAGGCTGAGAGCCGTCTGGGTGATGCTTTAATTGCGCGTCTGCGAAAGTCCAATCCCGTAGTAACGGTGACAGATGTCACCAAGGCAAACTTAAACAATCAAACTGTTCTCGCAACCATAGGCGGAGCGCCTTTGACTGCTGGGCTTTTGACCGAACGCTTGAAGCCGATTGTTTATCGCATCCGCTCCGAGGTCTACCAAATCGAGAAGAATCAAGCTGATCAAATGGTTACGGATATTTTATTGCTTGCCGAAGCGGACCGGCAAAAGATTGGACCAGAACAGATTATTCGTGCCGAGATCACTGAAAAGGTAAAACCGCCTACCGATGCCGAGGTTGCAAAGTTTTATGCGGAGAACAAGGCCAGAATCAGTGGCGATCTAAATTCCATTCGCAATCAATTGGTGAGTTATTTGCAGGAGGAAGATCGAAAACGATTGGAAAAGGAACTTGCGAATCGCCTCAGAAAGAACGCAACGATTCGCTGGTTGATAACTGAGCCTGTTCAGCCGGTTCAGGTGGTCAATGTAGATGATGATCCCTCAATTGGACCAGCGAATGCACCGGTAACGATCGTCGAATTTACAGACTTTCAATGCCCGGCTTGCGCTGCGATGCATCCTATTCTGGACCAGGTGATTAAGTCTTATGGCAACAAGGTAAGATTTGTTGTCCGTGACTTTCCGCTTACCCAACACGAATGGGCACGCAAAGCTGCCGAAGCAGCAAATGCCGCAAATGCACAAGGAAAGTTTTTTGAATATGCAGCCTTGTTGTTCCAGAGACAAAAGGCGCTCGATGTTCCGTCTCTGAAGAAGTATGCGAGCGAGCTTGGATTAAATCGCGTGAAGTTCGACGCCGAATTGGACAGAGGCGTTTACTACGCTGAAGTAAAGCATGATATTGACGATGGTGAGATTAATGGTGTGGGCAGCACGCCGTCGATCTTCATCAACGGCGTGCTATTACGTGAGCTAAGTGAAGAAGGGCTGCGCAAAGCTATTGATGGAGCAGCAAGCACAGCTAACAAGACGTCTGGCTCCAATTGATCAAGGCGTCGTAGTCGCTTTCTTTTTCTCAAGCGCGTTACAAGCCTGGTAAGCGCCGGTTGGGTCTATTGCAGTTCGACCTTCCTCGATGTGTTTAATGATCCCTTCCTTGTCTACCACGAAGGTTGCCCTTGCTGAGTAGTCGGAGGTTTCAGTAAGCAGCCCGTAGTCTTTAACAACTTTCCTTTTCCAATCACTTAACAACGGGAATGTTACTCCAAGGTCTTCGGCATATCTTCTATTTGCTGGTGAACTGTCCATACTGATCCCAAGGATTTGAGTCTCGGATTCTTCGAATTTTGCGATATCAGCCTGATACGCTTTTAGTTCTTTCGTTCAACCACCTGTAAAAGCAAGAACGTAAAAGGCGAGAATTACGTTTTTCTTACCCTTAAAATCGGAGAGTTTAACCGGTTTTCCGCCGGTGTCTGGCAAAGTGAAGTCAGGCGCGGCCTGGCCCACTTTCAAATGGGTTTTGGGCGGAGCGGGTGGCGCGGCTTGCGTTGTTGAAGCAGGTGCAGCGGTTTGTTGAGCATGGACCGCAAATGCAGTCGCCAACATGACGAGCACCAGCCGTAGAAATCCTTTTCTCATTGTTTTTCTCCTTGGTGGTAGCTAACAGGGATGTGACTGTTCCGTAAGACTTCCGTCGCTCACGTGACAAAGACTGTCCATACAAATCGAACAAAAAGCTAGCGATTAGGCTCGCAAAATGCAAGGGTTCAGAACAAATATGAGCATCCTGATAAAGCCGGAAAGAATAAAGCGCTACAAAGACGTAGCCATGCTGTTGGTCAAGCACGGACGTTCTGACTTAATTAAACTGGCCGGACTCGAAGATAGCGTTTTGCCTGAGGAGATGCTTACGACTGCAACTGCCTCAGCGGAAGACCTGGCGAAAGACCTGGAAAAGCTTGGTCCTACGTTCATCAAGTTGGGCCAGCTCCTTTCCACCAGGGCTGACCTTTTGCCCGAGCCCTACCTCGACGCTCTGACGAGACTTCAGGATCAGATCGAGCCGTTTAGTTTTGAAGAAGTAGAGAGAATCGTATCAAGTGAACTTGGGACCCGGATCTCCAAAGCTTTTGCCGAATTCGAAACAACCCCGATCGCAGCCGCTTCATTGGGACAGGTGCATCGCGCCTGGATGCGCGACGGGCGAGCCGTCGTGGTCAAAGTGCAACGCCCAGCAATCCGCGAACAGATTGTCGATGATCTCGATTCATTGATTGAAATTGCGCAATTTCTGGATACGCATACCGAGTTGGGCCGCCGGTACGAGTTTGAAAACATGCTTTTCAATCTACGTAAGAGTTTGCTCGCCGAACTCGATTTCAGTATCGAAGCAGAGAATCTTTCAACCATCGGCAGAAATCTGCGTGAGTTTGAAGAAATCGTTGTTCCTGAACCGATTTACGACTACACCACGAGTCGCGTGCTCACCATGGAGTTTGTTTCGGGAAAGAAAATTACGTCGTTGTCTCCGTTACGGTTGATGGAGATTGATCGTGCGGCACTGGCGGACAGCCTGTTTCGCGCTTATCTAAAACAATTTCTCATTGATGGACTATTTCATGCAGATCCTCACCCTGGAAACGTATTTCTGACTGACGGTAATTGCATTGGGCTGCTCGACATGGGAATGGTTGGGCATGTCACCCGGACATTTCAGGACAACCTTTTGAGATTGCTTTTAGCAATCAGCGAAGGAAGAGGAGAGTTCGCCGCTGACTCAGCGATAAAGATGGGCGAGCCGAAGGAGGGGTTTGATCACGCAGCCTTCAAGCGTCGCATCATTGATCTTGTGGCTGAGAATCGGGATGCAGTCTTGAGTCGTGCTAACGCTGGCAAAGTCACGTTGGAGATAACGAAGATTTCAGCGGATTGCTGGTTTCGCTTGCCGTCCGAGTTCACGATGGTAGCGAAAGCGTTGATGAACCTTGACCGTGTGGTCTACGCGCTAGATCCTACCTTTGATCCGAACATAGTTATCCGGGAAGAAGCGGATGAGATCCTGCAACGAAATGTTCTGCGTAGTCTTTCGCCAAGCAATCTGTTGGCTGGAGCAGTCGACATTAAGGAGTTTGCAGAAACACTTCCGGCGCGAGTTAACCAGATTCTTGATGTAATAGGAAAAAACGATCTAAAGCTCAAAGTGGATGCAATCGACGAGAAGGTAGTGGTCGAAGGACTGCAGAAGGTCGCAAATCGGATCACCTTAGGTTTAGTGTTGGCCGCTCTAATCGTTGGCGCTTCAATGTTGATGCGGGTTGAAACGTCATTCCGGATTTGGGGTTATCCAGGCCTGGCGATGATTTTCTTCCTGCTAGCTGCGGCCGCAGGTTTGGTTCTCGTCTTCAATATCCTGGTCTATGACGTGAAAGCTAAGAAGAAGAAGTAGCAGGCGGCAATAAGTAATCTCAGACTTCAGATCTCATATCTCAAAAAAGCTCTCATGCCTTTAGTAACCCGCTTATTCTAAACACGAACGCTGGTCCTGGTAGCGCACGCGTCCCCGCGTGCCCGCTCGCCTAGAATTGCTCTCTTTTGGATAAGAAGAGCCGTCGGCAATAAGTAATCTCAGACTTCAGATCTCATATCTCAAAAAAGCTCTCATGCCTTTAGTAACCCGCTTATTCTAAACACGAACGCTGGTCCTGGGAGCGCACGCGTCCCCGCGTGCCCGCTCGCCTAGAATTGCTCTCTTTTGGATAAGAAGAGCCGTCGGCAATAAGTAATCTCAGACTTCAGATCTCATATCTCAAAAAAGCTCTCATGCCTTTAGTAACCCGCTTATTC
>JBKPQV010000690.1:0-3214 GCA_046734235.1 Acidobacteriota bacterium | reverse complement strand
CGAGCGTTCTCGATGAGATTAAATAATGGCTCGTGCAGTTCGGAAAGATTGCAGACCTCGGCAGGCCAGTAGTTCATCTCGGTGTTGATGTTGATGGTGTACTTACTGTCCCATGAAGGAGCGAGTTTATCGTTCCACTTGCCTTGAAGATTCGCCGCCATAGTTCCGGGACGGCTACTCGAAATCAGAAGGTATCTTCCAAAATGAAAGTAGAGCGACTCCAAAGCGAGATCACTCTCACCGGCCTGAACTCGTTTTAATCGTTCGTCTGTCGGAAGATTCGGTGGCGCAGAGTTGAGATCGAATTGAACACGTCTGAAATAACGCCGGTGATCGGCGATGTGGGCATCGCGAAGTTGGGAATACGATTTTAGCCTTGCTAATGAAAGGAAAGATTCACACCTGGCTTCAGGATTCTGTTCGCGAAAATTGGTGGCGGCAGATAGCCGCAGCGTGTAGGTTCCGGGTTGTCTACTGGGATCCAAGTGTGCGGCAACGACAAACTTCACTCCGACCTTGCGTTCGGCTTCGTGCCTGTCATCACGTGCAATTGCCTCGCCAGTTAGTCTTACTTGCCAGACACCTGGCGAATACTTACTAGCGTCCTGCTCCCTGGAAAGATCAAACTTGAATTGCAGCTCTTTGGGTCGATCACAGCCGATTCGAATAACTATTACTTGGTCGACCGCGGAAACAAATACTTCTCGCGTGAATTTGGCTTCACCAACTCGATACGACACCCTGACAATTCCGGTATCAAGATCAAGTTCACGTCTGTAATCGGCTGCTTTTTCGTGGCCGTCAAACTGTAAGGTCAAATCGCCAAGCGGCTGATACGGAGGCATACGACGAGGGATGGCGATCATCGTCCTATCGGCAAGCGTCTCCGCCTCTTTTGGTTTGCCGGCAAAAAGAAGTCGTCTGATCTCAGCAAGGTTTTTGAAGCCTTCCGGATTGATTCGGTTTCGCTTCTCACCAGCCCATACTGTTTCATCGTTAAGCTGAATTCGTTCAGTGGCTGTTCCACCAAAGACCATTGCTGCCAGTCGCCCATTGCCGATGGGTAGTGCTTCATTCCAATCTTTTGCAGGCTGTCGATACCAGAGCTTCAGATCAGACCATGATGAAGTGCTCTGATTGCTTTCTCGCTGACTCGCAAAAGCCAATGCGCGCACACTACCTGGCAAAGCGCTCACGGTTGAAAGAAATAGGAATGTGCGACGTTTCATATTCTTCTCTGTGCCTATGTGCCTCGGTGCCTCTGTGTTGAAACGCTGCTCTTCATGGACACGAACTCAAAGAGGAGATTATTGAAATCGCTTAACGCAAAGTGCTATAAGCCCTCGACCTAAGTTGGTTCTCTTGAACCAATTGAACCAATTCATGCCAATCGAGGTTAGAAATGCGTAGCTTTCGAGTTCTCGCTTTCGTGATAGTAATCGCCAACTCAACGCTTGCTCAACAAGATATTTCAAAGTGGCGCAAGACCGCTTTGCAGTCGCCATCACCCTCAGATGAAATTGTTCGCCTCGATATAAACAACGACGGTAAGCCCGACATGATCGAGCGCTGGTGGAATGGAAAACGCGTCCGCTGGCTTGATGAGAATGGCGACATGCTACCCACTGACACGCGCGGCGACAACACAAATGACGTCTTGCAAGTCGATAAGAATAGTGATGGCCTTTACGATGGACCTAATGATCTCAACGTCAAGTGGGCCGACAACGATAACGACGGTCGCGCAGATCTTGAAGCGTTTGTAACCCAGTCGCCTGAGTGGGGACCTGAAAAATTCAGCGCTGCTGAATCACACTGGATGGTCTACATTGACGTCGACAAAGATGGCGTCCTAGGCTGGCTTGATTGGACCAAGTTTGATTTTGGAAATGACAATTGGGGCTATACCGGCGCAAATGACTGGCTTCCGGATTATAGCGGCAACTCAATTTTTCTAAAGGTTCATCGACCGCCGCAATCATTACCAGATCCGCGTTTGAACTGGGAAAACCCGTTTGCCTTCTTTGATTTTGACAATGACGGCGTTAGTGAAATGGCTATGCGTTGGCTGGATCCAGTGCCACCACTCGATAGAGATGTCACTAAACTAAGCAGTGTCCTTAGCGAGGCGTTTCTAACGTTCGATGTCGACAACGATTCAACCAAAGGAAACGAAACTGACTACGACATGTCTTTGCGCGGCGTTGGTGGACCTGGAATCCCCTATCAAAAGTTTGTTCATAAGTATCCTGCGCTGAAAGGCAATGCAAAATTCAACGACTGCTTTCAGTGGAACAACTGGCGCCAAATCGATGAATTGATGTACATGCCGCACGACAAAAGTTTCGACTCATTTTTTACTGCCGGTTGGAAAACTATCTACTTTGTTTTTGACGAAGATGACGACGATCATCGTTGGGAACGAGTCGAGATGTACTACCCGATGCATGGTTTTGGCGGCCCTAAAGACATCGACATTTATTCAACAAAACGTTGGCGCCAGGGAAACTACGCGGGTCAGGCAATGGTTAGCGAAGGCGAGAAGCCGGGACTAAACGGTCATCCGCAATCGGATTCGCTCGGAGATCGTGGTGAGTTTGATGAGGACAATTCTG
Source organism: Acidobacteriota bacterium (assembly GCA_046734235.1). Lineage (GTDB taxonomy): Bacteria > Acidobacteriota > Blastocatellia > Pyrinomonadales > Pyrinomonadaceae > PSRF01. The sequence goes on along the minus strand of JBKPQV010000690.1, from coordinate 599 downwards.
GCGGTGGTAATCTCTATGTCGGCGTCTTTGATCGTAAGTTTCATCTCGCTGGAGCTGAGTGGGGCGGATGGACGGTCGACAAGAACGCTGAGTTTCACGGCGGCGTTAAAACTCCCTCGCCCAAACCGCTGGCGCCACGTGTCGAAGAAGTTGTGAAGTATACCGACACCGACAACAATGGATTTCTCGATACCGTTGAATACGATTATGACGGCGATCGCAAGATCGACTTTAAGTTCTCCTTGCTTGATTACAAAACCACAAGTCAACCACATCCTGATGTCGCAACCATCATTGATACACACAAAGAAGGCTGGAAAGGATTGAATGCCATCTTTACTTCGATCTCGAACCAGTCGTTCCAGGAAGCGCTAACTGTGTATCGTGCTGCATGGCGACGTGGTTTGACGACTCCGGAAATTGACAAGCTAGCCTCGGCCGGTGCGATTGGTGAGCGATACGATCATGGATACTGGTTGAAGGAAAAAGTGTTCCGGGAAATTAGATTGCGGTTGCAGCAAGTGAAGCAGGAACAACCAAACAGAGCTACGGCTCTCGCGGCGTTGGAAAAAGATCTTGCTCGACTCTATTACACCGGG
>JBKPQV010000689.1:0-8708 GCA_046734235.1 Acidobacteriota bacterium | reverse complement strand
AGCACAAGACGAGCTTTATCACTTTCGTTCGGGTGTTCACTTGAGCAGTGAAAGACCATTGAGTAGTAAAGAAGCGGAGACACTTCTGACAGGCATAAGGATGTGGACCGGGCTGGACCAAATCGTATTTGATACTAATGGGAACTTGAGGCTGAATGATGCTTCAAATGTTACTGGAGGCTCGAGGGCAGCACGTGAACTGATCATAGCAGCGGCTGCAAGTCGGGATTCATTTACTCTGGAACGACACGACAATTCTCCCAACATAGCGTTTGCGCAGATCGAGTCGACTGATTGTTACATTGATGCTTCAGGTCAGCGACATAACGTTTGGAGAATGAGAATCGATTTTGAAGATTTCACAAAACTGAGTGGGGACAATAAAGCGCTCGATGCGTTTGATGTAACGGCCAATGTTGTGCACGAATTGACTCATGGTGTTTATGGTTGCCTCGATCTAATCGATGATCGAGATCAGCTTGGCGGGTGTGAGAGATTCGTCAATCAAATGAGATCTGAATTGGGGCTACCGCTTCGGCTTTTCTATTACCCCCAAAATATCAGAGCCGTCAATCCAGACGGCTCAGGATTCGTGCGAAGTGAATTGAGGTTTAACTTTGAACGGGCTGAAAAGGACAAAGAACTATTTGTCAGCTTCAATGCGGAAAAGATCTTTGACTTCAGCAGGGCAAAATCAAAAACCGCGATCCGTTCTGAACTGCTTGCCCAAAAGCGAGGTCGAGGGAATTAATTCCATAACAAGAAAATCCCACCCACGGAAGTGGGTGGATTGTTCAAGTCCTTTCTACACAACTTGCATTTACGAACCCAAATCCCCCAAACGGCAGTTTGGGGATCGTTCAAGTCCACACTATTTATCAGCGACCTAAACTCAGAGTTTAATGTGCCACGGTTCTATAGAGAACTAGCAGGGGTCCCGATAAATAGTTCGGACTTGAACGATCCCCACACTACCGTGTGGGGGATTCGAAACTCTCCGACAGAGCACTCCTCGTAGAAAGGACTTGAACGATCCCCACACTACCGTGTGGGGGATTTCCGTTTTTCCATCGCAATGGTCATCCCGTCTGCCAATAGAGGTTGTATCGTTCGTGCGCGATGCGAAAGTAAGGAATCAATTCAACGTCAGATGGATCACCGATTCCCTCCGTGAGAAATGACAGTGAATCGGCAGAAGTCCTTTTGATGTGCTTAAGAATCTCATCAGCCTTACCGGCGAGTTTGGGGGTCTCAACTTGATCCTTAAGAACGTCACCAGTTGTGCGTTCGTTGATAATGATGTCGGCTCCAGGCGTTAAACCCTTACGTCCCAGTCTGCCGGCAAGGACAATTGGACCATACAACAGAGCTATTACCTCGGGGTGACCGGGGAGTGGCACAGATCTTAGTGCCATGGGTAAATTAACTTCGACCGTATCGCCATTGCGCCATACTCGTTCGAGCTCGATATAACTACCCGCCTGTTGAAACATCCTTCGCTCACTGCCATTCAATGTGAGTGTTAGTTCTCGACACCACGAAGGTTGTCGAATCCTCAGCTTCAATTCCAATTTGCCGCGAGTTGCAAATCGAAGTAGCGTCCTTCCTTCATCAGGGAAGCGCGTAGTTTGTGTAAGCGTCAGGCCTTTCTGTTTCCAGGTCAGCGTGGAGGGGATAAAAAGATTTACGTAGAGTGCATTGTCGTTGTGGAAGTAGATCGAATCACCATACTTGGCGTGGTTTTCCATCCCGGAACCAGTGCAACACCAAAACGAGTCCGTGGGCGTGCAGTAGAGTTTGAGATAGCCCGGGCGGGTTGGTTGAAAGTAAGTCATCATACCGGAATCCGGGTCCTGCGATGCGAGAATGCCGTTGTATAAGGCAAGCTCGTAGTAGTCAGCGTACTCAGCAGAAGGTTCCAGCGTGAAGAGCCTGCGCGTCAATCTCAGCATGTTGTGTGTGCAACACGTTTCCATTGTCTTTGCCGAACCCAGATGACGCAGGAAGTCAGCTGGTGAAAAGAAATGTTCGTTATCGCCATTGCCTCCGGTTGCAAAGCTGCGTTTGTTTACGACGGCAGTCCAGAAGAACCGTGCTGCAGTGCCATAGTTTGATTGACCAGTTAGTTCGTGAAGAAGACTGAAGCCAATAACTTTGGGTATCTGAGTATTGGAGTGAAGACCATCCAGCGTGTCGCGTTCCTGGGAAAGTGGATCCAATAATGCCAGGTGACAAAATCTCTCTGCCAGCGATAAGAATCGTTTATCGCTCGTCAAGGCATACAGATCTGCCAGCACTTCGTTCATACCGCCATGCTCAGTGCCCAGCATGTGCTGGAATTGATCATTCGTTAGTGCCCTGGTGTGTGAAAAAGTCCACTCCGCAAGGTTTGTCAAAACGTCAAGTGCGACCTTGCTACTGGTAAACAAATAAGCGTCACGTAGTCCGGCAAAGATCTTATGCATCGTGTACCACGGTACACCCACGAAGTTCGTAGCATTTAGAATTTGGTCCAATGGGGCCTTGCCGTCGGGAAAAGCACAGATCAATCCAGTCTTGCCTGCTGCCTGGCACTGCTGCAACTCCGTGATTATGTAATCAACTATTTGTTTGAATCGTTGATCAGCTTTAGCCCGGTACATCATGGAACACGCAGACAAGTAATGTCCGAGCGTGTGACCGTGGCATTTAATGTTGATCCAGGGTTCGACTGATTCCCATCCGCCGTAGACTGCCGCCTTGGGTTTAAGGCCTGCGTTGACTCGAAAGTTGTGGAGCAATCGATCGGGCTCGAGTTTCAGTAAGTAGTTCGCGTCAACTTCTTGCGCTTTATTAAATATACCGTCAAGCAGACGGACATCAGCGAGATCGAAAGCGAGTGCTTTCGGTTTCACAGCAGCTGCGGTTCGCTCTGCTTTAGGATGTCGGTTGGTATCGGAGGCTGACTCACCGAGTGCAAGCAATCGAAGTTGCGTCCCGGCTGCCGCTCCAAGTCCCAGCTTGATCATTTGCCGGCGCGATAGGCGGAATTTTTTCTTCATAATTGATTGAGGTCGGAAATCAAATAGCAAGAGCTATACGATCAATAGGACTGATTTTATCTTCCCATAGAGCTTCTACGTGCGCGCTTCGTCAATCCTCGGAAGAATTCCATACTCTTCGATCTCACTTACTGTAGGCAAGAGCTTTGGGTCAAAAGTACCTTCGGCGGTTAGGAGTTTTCGTGTTTAGTTCGTGTGAGTTCGTGGATCGTTCCTTTGTCCGAAAAAATAAGCGAGCCACGAAGTCACACGAACGAAAACACTCCTGTCTCGAGCCAAACCCAACTTTTGAGGCAAAGTCGTCCCCCAGAAACTTAGCGCATTACTTTAATGCTCGTCACCGGATGGATCTCCCACGCAGTTGCGCGCCAGTTGGTCGGGTCCTGAGGTGAAGTATTCTCTGCTTCTTTTGCATGACCAACATCGAAGTAAAGCCAGCCCTCGAATTCACACCAGTGTCCGACGAGCGCTGCTTGCAAAGTCTTTTCAGACCAATCAATTCCTCGCTGCAGTACCGACTCTCGCAGATTTGGCGTGACCTCTAAGATAATTTGTTCGTTCTTTTGAGCGCCTTTGTGCTTCGCAACGACAATGTGGATGTCACGACGGCAAGGGCTAAAACAGTTTGTCGCCTCCGCTCGAGCATAAGCGACGTCAATCACTTCTCCCTGAATCCTCGCGGCATGAGTGACGGACCATCGATCGGAATCGGTCCCTGGTTGCAGCAAGGCATCGATCGTAACTCTCGGGTCAAAATCGACGTCTCGTGGTACTGAAGTTCTATTCTTTAAGCGGTGAAGTTGACGCGCGTTACTGGTCAGCGCAATTCCCACGCCAGGACAGTTTAGCGTGAGCAAGAGCCACCCAGCCGTCAGTGTTGAGACTGCTATGCTGATAATTATTAGTTTGCGTTTCATGCTAACGCCCAAGTTTCTTTTCACAGATTACCCCGACTTCGGGTAACCTCTCCACCATGGCCGAAATTAATCGCAGCTTAATTGTTATTAGACCCAAACAGCCTTTCCTTGATTGGCTTCACTCGATTGTGGATGAGGAAAAAATCATAGATCTTGAAGACATCAACGATGACGCAACCGCCTACCTTGTTCCCGAAGTCCTTTCGCAAGATGAAGAAGCTGGAATCATCGAATGGTGTGCCGACTTTGTGTTCGAACACGAGTTGTGGTCCTGGTATACCGACGAGGACTTATGGCCAGTTGGTAGAGATGCAGCGATGTTTCGTGAGTGGTTTGATGTCGAATTCCATAGCGTGGTGAATGATCTCGTCGGTGATGTCCCGCTGGAACACATTGATTTCGAAGATGACGACGAAATCATTGACGCGAGTTCCAACGGGCACTGACCTTCACTGTCTCATTCTGCATTGCTCAAGAAGTTTCCTGACGTTGATACAGAGGTTGGGTTAGATAGTCGTAGAAGGAGGAGCTATGCTTCGAACTGCGGCGTTTCTTTTGACCTTGTTGTTGTGGGCCTGTCCCACTTTTGCACCACATCTGGTTGAATCGAAATCAATCTCACTCCAACCATGTGAAATAAGTGGTGCTGCGCCTGGAGCCAAGGAAAAGGTTTTGTGTGGCTCGTTCGAAGTCTTTGAAAATCGCGCAACAAAGAGGGGACGAAAGATCACTCTAAAGATCGTCATCTTTCCTGCTACCGGACCTGACAAACTTCCGGACCCGTTTTGGTACATGCCGGGTGGACCAGGATCCTCCGCAACAGAAGATGCCCCTTACGTGGCCGCTCAGTTTCGAAAGCTTCGCGAGCGACGCGATCTTGTCTTTGTAGATCAGAGAGGCACGGGGGGCTCGGCTCCCCTCGATTGCGTCTTCTTCAACGCTTCGGACCCGCAAAGTTATTTTGGTTACTACTTTCCGCTTGATGATGTTCGGAAATGTCGAACAGAACTAGAGTCAAAGGCCGATTTGAAGCTCTATACGACTCCAATTGCGATGGACGACATGGATGATGTTCGCGCTGCATTGGGATTCGATTCTGTGAACCTGATTGGTGGTTCGTATGGAACTCGCGCCGTGCAAGTCTACTTAAGGGCGCACGAGAAGCACGTTCGGACGGTTATCCTGCATGGTGTTTCTCCAACCAATCAGTCAATGCCACGAGATTTTCCCCAACATACCGAGCGTGCTCTCAATGGTGTCGTGGATGATTGTCTTGCTGATGAAAAGTGTCGTGGCGCATTTCCCGACTTACGCACTGAGGTGCAGGGCGTGCTGAACACCTTAACAAAAGGACCTGTTGCCGTAGGTATCAAACAACAAGGAGGCAGCAACGCTACGGTCCAGCTTTCTCGAGACCTGGCGGCCGAAGCTGTCCGTTACATGCTGTACCAGGCGGGTGCTGCCGCGAGACTTCCTTTATTAATACACGAAGCTGCGAAGGGTAACTTTGCACCGCTTGCCGAGTCGGCCTTTTTTTATCGTAAGAACATTGTTGCTACCGGAAGCAACGGCATGTACTTGTCGGTAACCTGTGCGGAAGATCTGCCGATGATAAATGGCGGTGAAGGGGAAAAGAATGGTGTAAACACATTTCTTGGTGATTACAGATTCCGGCAGCAAAGGGCTGCATGTGATCTCTGGGTGCGCGGTGACTTACCGTCAAACTATGCTCAACCTGTTCGTTCAAAAGTCCCGGCCTTGATTCTTACCGGACAATGGGATCCAGTAACTCCACCGCTGTACGGCGACATTGCAGCGAAATCTCTGCCAAATAGTTTGCATGTTGTAGTGCCACACAGTGGACATGGATTTGGTGGTCTCAATGGAATCGGGTGTATCGACAATTTGATAGTTGCATTTGTTAACGGCGGGACAACGAAAGGTTTAGACACCGCTTGTGTGAAAGACATCAAGCGAATCGATTTTGTTTTGAAGTTGCCTGATCATTAATCGATGGAGTGACTTGAGTACTCGAAGCAGTGGATCGGAACCACGTGAGACTCTTCCAGGAAAGAACAAGTAGGGAAGGGTGGCTTGCCACCCTTCCCTACTTGTTCTTTCCAAGTGGAGACCTTAACCTCCTCGCTCTTTCACCCTCCAACCCCTCACTAACGCCATCTGTCCTAAATCACTTCAACAAACCGATAACAATCGATACAAAATCAAACTGCGAGTCGCCTGATACTGTTTAGAAGCACGCTGGCACGGTAGTTGTCGCAAAAGTGTTTTGGAAGGAGCGTCTTAACCATGCCAGAACAAGAAACATTGCAGCGCGCACGAAGAGATAAAGCCGAAGGCAAAGCACCGAGTACCCAAGCCGGTGAGTTTGTGAAGGAGGAGATTGAACATATTCGCGAAGGCAAACACGGAGCTCGCTCTGCCAAACAGGCGATCGCGATAGGGCTCTCGAAAGCGCGACGCGCTGGAGTGGAATTGCCGCCTCCGAAGACCGGATCGGAAGAGGTACGCAAACAGGCTGCTCGCGATCTTAAAAAAGGCAAGAGCTCTGCCAAGAAATCCACCAAGCGCTCGCGCGCCACGTTGCAAGCGTTGAAGGGTGAAGGCCATAGCGCGGCTTCTACAGTTGCGTTATCGCGTCAGGCACACGCTGCGGCAAGGAAGCGCTCTGCCGCATCACGTTCCCGTTCTGCAAAAAAAGCTGCAGCAACCAGGAAGAAATAATATTTAAGATTTCAGATTTCAGATTGGCTAGCTTCGGAACAAAGATTTCATACCTCAGATCGAGTCATTGGCATGGCTTGCCTTAGTTATCGGAGTAAGCTCGAGTCATGAGTGTTTTGGTTCGTTTTTAGTTCGTGATGAGACTTTGTGGATCGTTCTTAGTCTTTCCGCACACAAGGAACGATTCAAACCGTTACACGAACTAAACATGAAAACTCCTCACGGCCGAAATTCCTTTCGGGAACAAACCTATTGGAGTTATTCTTTCATCTCTCCCTCTTGGTAGGATCTGAGATTCTGCGATCCAAATTTGAAATTTGAAATCTGAAATTTGAAATCTGAAATCCGATATGTTTGACGTTCTGAAACAAAACCTCAAATACAGCATACGCAGTTTATTGAAGGCCCCCGGCTTTACCATAACCGGAGTGTTGACGCTCGCCCTCGGCATTGGGGCCACTACCGCAATTTTCAGTGTTGTGTATGCGGTGTTCGAACCTATGCCTTATCCGAAGCCCGATCAATTAGTCATGGTTTGGTCGCAGGTTCGTGGCAATAGAAGTTCTGCAGCGCTGTTAGATGTTGTCGAATGGAAACGAAGAAGTTCCTCGTTTCAAAGTGTTGGTGCGTGGGCCGGCGGAACGTTCAATCTTGGTGCAGGTGAAAGGCCTGAACAGGTGTCAGGTTCACAGCGCACGCCTGGCTTCTTCACGATGGAGGGACTACCCCTGAAGCTCGGTAGGGATTTTCTTGCTGAAGAAGCCCAGCCAGGTAGAGATCACGTGGTAATCCTCAGTAATCGGTTATGGACTCGCGCCTTTGCTGCGAACCGCGACATTGTTGGTACGCAGATTCGCATGAACGGTGAACCATACACCGTCGTCGGCGTTTTAGCGCCAGGAATATATGATCGATTCAACTCGCAGCTCTGGGTGCCGCTCGTCATTCAGAATGATCCCACCAGCCCAGGCCCGACTTCAGGGCTTGTAATGGGTCGCTTGAAGGATGGTGTTTCACTGGCCCAGGCACAGGCTGAGATGAGTGGAATCGTGCAACAACTCCAAACGGAGCAGCCAAAACCGAACCCAATCACAGTAAGCGTTGAGCCCCTCCACTTAAACTTCGTTACTGACTCAACACGTCGAAATCTTTGGCTGCTGTTCGGTGCCGTCGGGTTTCTTCTATTAATCGCTTGTGTAAATGTCGCGAATCTCTTGTTCGCGCGTGGAACCTCGCGTCAACGAGAAGTTGCTGTCAGGGCAGCTCTAGGCGCAACCAGAAGGCGAGTGTTTTCACAACTGATCACCGAAAGCCTGGTCCTGGCGGTATTTGGCGGGGCACTGGGGATTCTGTTTGCTGTAACGATCACTCGGTTTGTTCAGGCAGTGATGCCACCAGTGGGAACAATGATTCCCTCCGAGGCGAACATACGGCTCAGCATTCCGGTTCTGGTTTTCACAATCACCATAACTGCTTTGGCTGGTTTAGTGTTTGGTTCAGCCCCTGCCTGGCAGGCAACTCGACTAGATCTAAATGAAGTTCTTAAGTTGGGAGGACGTGGAGGAGGAGGCGGCGTCAAGCGCAACGCTCGGCGGACTCTGGTGATTGCAGAATTTGCGCTCGCACTAACACTACTTGCCAGTGGAGTTCTCGCGCTAAAGAGTTTTTGGAATTTGAACCAAATCGACCTGGGCATTCGTGGTGAAAATGTGCTGACTTTTAGTCTGCCGATTCCGGACCAACGTTTAAAAGGCCCGGATCAGTTCAGAGCTTATTACCGGCAAATGCTCGATAAGATTCAAGCAGTCCCAGGGGTCAGAAGTGCTGCGGTAATGACTGGTGTACCAGGTAGTGGTCCAGGTTTCACCCCTCGTTTTAGTATTGTCGGACAGCCGGTAGCCAATCCAAACGAACGTCCTATATCCGCATTACAGTCAGGTACAGGTGGTTATGTCTACACTCTTGGTATACGCATGCTTAAAGGTCGGTCCATCGACGAGCGCGACAC
>JBKPQV010000688.1:0-9065 GCA_046734235.1 Acidobacteriota bacterium | reverse complement strand
TCTCTGGGGAGTTGAGAAAAACTTGACCTTTGGCAGGTCTCAGAAATGTGCGATTTTGTTCGGGATTTTGAGCGTTTGTGGGTGGTTGAGGAAAACTTGAGGTGGATCTTTCCTTGGATGGTCATGCGATTCTGTCCGAGATCTGATTACGAAGTCCCGCTGTAACAAAGCGGTGCCGGGCCACCGCACTCCAAGGAGGTTCGTTTTTTCCACAGCCCTTTATTAAACTCAGGGGCAATCTCCAAACATTGAGTTGACCGAGGAACATATGAAAGCTTCACTTTCGCCCGATTCGCTGCGCGATTTGACTGATGGACTTCAACGTGCCAATGAGGAGTTCAGCAAACATTACCCCGGCGAAACGGGCCGGCGGCAACCGGTCCATACCGTTTACGGGGGTGCACATCTATTCAGGTCGGATTCAGCTGCTCGACTTGGCTCGCTAGCTCGTCGTTCGGTGGATCAATTTGCTCCCGACTTCATTACCTTTGCGCAAGCACTTGAACTTCCAGGCGCGGAGCTACTTCCCGAAGCGATAGATGACGCAGAACTTCTTGTCGTTAGGTTAGAGAACGAGCCCGAGCAACTGCGTAGGAACAATAAGCCTGCCTGGTTAGCCCATACGATTTACCAGCGCGTCAGTGAAAAGTTGCGTCGTGAACCAGTCGAAGACTTTCGTATTGATTTTGAGGATGGCTACGGAAACCGGCCTGATGCCGAAGAAGATGGGCATGCAGAATCGGCAGCAAAAGAAGTTGCCGAAGGATATCGAAACAAGACCTTGCCACCATTTATCGGTATTCGCATAAAACCGTTCAATGAAGAGTTACGTGCTCGCAGCTTTCGTACGCTCGATATTTTTGTTTCGACACTGGCGGAGCACTTGAATGCTCAGCTTCCGGCAAACTTTGTAATAACTTTGCCAAAGATCACAATTCCCGATCAGGTATCTACACTAGCATCGTTACTAAATCGGTTAGAAACACAGAATAACTTAGCTGCCGGCAGTTTGAAGTTTGAGATGATGATCGAAACTACACAGTCGATCATCAACCATCGAGGTGAGATTAATCTTCCGCGTTTGCTGGGTGCCGCAGAAGGACGTTGTGTAGCGGCCCATTTTGGGACCTACGATTACACCGCTGGCTGCAACATTACCGCGGCGCACCAGCACATGATGCATCCAGCATGTGACTTCGCGAAAAGCATGATGCAGGTTTCATTTGCCGGAACTGGTATTCGGTTGTCTGACGGCGCAACAAACATCATGCCTGTGGCGCCTCACAGATTTGTTGAAGGTGGACCAAAACTCACTGCAGAAGAGATTGAAGAAAACCGCCAGGTTGTGCATCGAGCGTGGAAGCTTCATTACGATCACATTCAGCATTCGCTTGTTACCGGGTTTTACCAGGGATGGGATTTGCATCCGGCCCAACTCCCGACTCGTTATGCAGCTGTCTATTCCTTCTTCCTGGAGAGTTTGGAAGCTGCATCGGAGCGTTTGAAGAATTTTGTCGAGAAAGCAGCGAAAGCGACGCTCGTCGGCGATGTGTTTGACGATGCTGCGACAGGACAGGGCTTGCTCAACTACTTCCTGCGCGCGATCAATTGCGGAGCGCTGACGGAAAAAGAGGCGCTGGATTTGTCGGGGCTAACGCTGCAGGAGTTGCGTTCAGCGTCGTTTGTTAAGATTTTGAAGAACAGGCAAAATCTTTGATTAAGTGTCCGATAACTTTAGAGGCTTGCAAAAATCGTTTCCTCACTCCGGAGGAGAGATGTTTATAGCTCTGAGGCCCCCGGGGAATTCGCGCTCCGTAGGAGTGCCATGTAAGTTGTGCACGAATCTGGGCACATTTCACACAAAAGATTTCTGACATCACACTCCGCTGGAGTGCCTGACTGTTCAGCTCGCGTCGGTGCTATAAACATGGCACTCCTCCGGAGTGGGAGAATTTTGCAAGAGGTTTTTGTTTGTCGGGACGTGGATTGCAGCGTCTTAGATCTCGGGCGAGCTGACGCGATTCAATGCTTTCGACAAACTGAAGTTCGTCGGACAATTTAGAGTTCGTGGTAAACTCTCTAATAACTCACACAACAAGGAGTTCCAATGGCTTCAAAGCTGGAACCTCAACTAACCATCGCTGATCTCGAAGCATTGCCCGATGACGACGGCAATCGCTACGAGCTCATTGAAGGAGAACTCTACGTGTCACGCGCTCCAGGCCTCACGCATCAATATGTGTCGGATAATATCGTTTACCTCATTCGTAGTTATTTGGCGGAACACCCCGTCGGAATCGTCGTTTCAACGATCGGTGTAATTCTCTCGAATTTCAATGGCGTGATTCCCGATATCGTGTTTTTTCGTCATGAAGACTATGACCGCCTAGTCTCTAAAGAACGTTTGTACGGTGCACCCGAGATTGTGATCGAAATCCTCTCGCCAGGAGCTGAGAATACACGACGCGATCGAGTAGCAAAGCTTAAGCTATATGAGAAATACAAAGTGAAGGAATATTGGATGGTCGATCTCGAACAACAATCGATCGAAATTTATCTTCTTTCCGAATCAATGCTTAGATTGGCGAAGACGTTAAGGGGTGAGGATCAACTCACTACAATTGCCCTGGCAGGTTTCTCTTGCACGGCGAACCAGATCTTTGCTTTGCCGCCGGCTTTGAATTCATCAAACTAAATCGATAACATCAACGCAGAATTGTTCTGTCTGTCGAGGACTATTTATGACAACCTGTCGAAACCTTTTTTCAGTTCTTTTCATCGTGTTCCTAACCGCTACACCACTACTGAGTCAAAAAAAGCAAGCTGCTGGCGATCCGGATCTTGCCAGGAAGATAGCCCGCTTTGCACCGACTGTGTTGACTGCAAACACCACACGTCTGAGTGCCAAAGACAAGCTAGCTTTGAAGAAGATCATTGAAGCGGCCAAGTTGCTTGATCCGTTATTTCTGCGCCAGGTCTGGAGCGGCAATGACGCTCTTGAAAAGAAGCTAGTGGCTGACAAATCACCCGCCGGCCAACAACGACTTCATTATTTCTACATCAACGATGGTCCCTGGTCTCGGCTCGATAGTAATGAGCCATTTATCGATGGAGTACCAAAAGAGAAGCCACCACAAGCAGCTGCTTATCCGGACGACATGAAGCGGGAGGAGTTTGAAGAATGGGTGAAAGGTTTGTCCGAGAGCGAAAAGCAAAAGGCAACCGGATTCTTTTGGTTAATTCGACGCGGTAGCGACGGCAAATTGATGACGGTACCCTACAGCCAGGCATACAAAGAATACCTGGAACCTGCCGCTAAGTTACTGCGCGAGGCAGCTGCGCTTACTACAAATGCGTCCTTGCGAAATTTTCTCAATAAGCGTGCTGATGCATTTGCAACCGACGATTATTACGAGAGCGATGTGGCCTGGATGGACCTTGATGCGCCGATCGACGTCACGTTCGGACCCTACGAAACATACGAAGACGAGCTGTTTAGTTACAAAGCATCGTTTGAAGCGTACGTGACTCTGCGCGACGATGCGGAGTCGGTGAAACTTGCTAAGTTCAGCCGTTACCTGCAGGAGCTCGAAAACAACTTGCCGTTCGATCCCAAGTATCGGAATCCGAAGCTGGGTGCGGCGTCACCTATCCGGGTTGTGAACGAGGTGTATAGCTCAGGTGAAGGCAACAACGGAGTGCAAACGGCGGCTTACAATCTCCCCAATGACGAGCGTGTCGTTAAAGAGAAGGGTTCGAAGCGCGTGATGTTGAAAAATGTGCAGGATGCGAAGTTCAACAAAACGCTCATTCCAATTTCCCGGGTAGTTCTCGATCCGGCTGAACGCGCGTCGCTTTCATTCGATTCCTTTTTCACGCATATCCTTTGTCATGAACTGATGCATGGACTTGGACCACATAGCATCACCGTCGGTGGTGAAGCAACCACGCCTCGCAAGCAGTTGAAAGAGCTGTATTCCGCCTGGGAAGAGGCCAAGGCCGACATGACAGGTCTGTGGGCGCTCCAGTACATGATTGACCACAATATTATCGATAGGTCCATGGAGCGAACGCTCTACATTACCTACCTGGCGAGTATGTTCCGTTCTGTGAGATTCGGGATAACTGAGGCTCACGGAAAAGGCGTGGCAATGCAATTCAACTATCTGGTTGATGAAGGGGCCATTAAATACGATGAAAAATCAGGAACCTTCAGCGTAGATCATGAAAAGTTTAAGGCTGGTGTGACTAAACTCACGCGTGAGTTGTTGACAGTTGAAGCTGAAGGCTCGTACGACAAGGCCAAAGCGACGCTCGAGAAGTACGGAGTGATCAGGCCACCAATGCAGTCGGCACTTGATAAATTAAAGAGTGTGCCTGTGGATATTGAGCCGATCTTTCCTCTGGCGAAATAGGACGGATTGGACAGGTAGGACAATAGGAATAGGACCTATAAGACTATTGGACCAATAAAAACTTAGCTCGAAAGAATAGATCCGTCAGAGAATAGGTCCGATTGGTCTTATAGGTCTTATTCCTATCGTCCTATTCGTCAATCAGTCCTATCGAAAATGTTTTCGGAAAAATGTTGCAATCTTCCAGGCGTCGATTGCCTTCCAGGGCATTTCACCAGTCGTGTAATGTCCGCAGGGTAGCCAGACGATATCTAATGGCAGATTGTTTCTTCGCGCTTCGGCAATCGCATCGCGAGAGAGGTTGATCGGAAAAGTCAGGTCGTACTTGGCTACGATGAAGCGCATGGGACGCCTTCCCATGTGCGCCACTCGCGGCATAAAGGGAAATGGACTTATTGGTGCCCAGTACTCGCGCAGTTCATCCAGCGTGATGTGATTAGCAAAACCTTCGCGCACGTGAGCTGTGGACAAGCCCTGCCACACGACGTCAGCTACATACCCCGAGACATGATTGAAGGCTCCTGCATTTAGATCTGGTTCGTGCGCAAAAGCCAAAAACGAAATGCACGAGCCGACGCTGGTTCCGAGAATACCGATCTGTTCGTAACCTTCATTCTTCAACCACCTAACAGCAGCTCGAGTATCGAGTACGGCCTGCCGCATCGATTGAATTGTCCGGCCTATGTTGGTGCTGACTAAATGATCCGCGCGTTCAAGTTCTGCAGGTTTTCTCTGTTGATGATAAGGAAGGGTAAGTCGCAACGCCGACATGCCAATCATGTTGAAGATGCGACATGCTTCGACGTGGCTTTCGGGCTGCGCATTCCATTGTGGAAGGACGACGACAGCTTTACGAGATCGTTTTTTGTTTTTCTCTTTAGCCGGAAAGAAGCGACCGCGGGCTATATTGTTTTCGAGCGATGGTGTCTCAATTGCGCTCGTCCATGTAAGTTGATCGCCTGTCAGTTTGTAGTCGTTGATCTCGGGTAATGCATAGAATTCATCGCTGGTTGCCATCGTCTCGCGCGAGTGCTTAATGAACAGGTCACGAGGATCATCACCGTTGACATGATCGAAAATGTGGTTAAGTCCCCAGTCGAACGGGCGTACCAGCCGATTGTTGTCGCGTTGGTGATACCAGCGTTCGCGCCGGTGCATGTAATTTTGCCAAATTGCCATTCGGTACTCCAAAAACAAGTTGCAAATCCTAAGGTAGGAACGGCAAAAAGTAAAAAGGGGGTAATTGAAACGGGTTAGGAATGGGACCTATAAGACCTATTGGACCTATTCCTTTAATTGGTCTTATTGGTCTCATAGGTCCTATTCCAATCATCTAATCCGGCGCTCAAATAGACGTTTGAGCATTTGCGGCAGGATCAAAGTGCCCGCCAGGAGGGATCCTGTGGTGAAGTGCTTGGCCAGTCCGCGGAATAGTTCGCGGGCTGGAGCCGTGTAGCGAAACCACCAAACATCTGGAATCCCGGGCATTGCATTCACGTGCACGTGCCGATGACTGACTAACTCAAGCAGGCCCAGCTTCCCATGAGTTCTTCCGTATCCACTGTGTTTGACGCCGCCCCAGGGAGTTTGTGCTACTGCATGAGTGTAGACAACCTCATTTATCATCACGGTGCCTGCTTCGATTTGCTCCGCTAATCTTCGACCCCGAGAAATGTCTTTGGTGAATATGCATGCGGTTAATCCAAAAACACTATCGTTCGCAAGCTGAACTGCTTCTGCCTCGGTTTTGAATGACATGATTGGCAGGGTTGGGCCAAACGTTTCGTCATTCATTATCTTCATTAAGTGACTGACGTTCGTCATCACCGTGGGTTCATGAAACCAGCCACGCTGCGTTTGTACGCGCTTTCCACCGAGTACGATTTTTGCGCCTTGTTGAACGGCATCGCTAACGTGTTCCTCAACGATTCTTAGCTGTCGTTCGGTTGTCATCGCTCCGATGTCGATGTCCTCGACAGTGCTTTCGCCTTGCTTCAACGAAGCCGTCTCGGTAATAACTTTTTCAATGAACTTGTCTGCCACCGATTCATGAACGTAACAACGTTCAATCGAAGCGCAAGCTTGTCCAGAATTACAAAAAGCACCCCACGCAGCGGCTCGAGCTGCAGTCGCAAGATCTGCATCCTCGAGCACAATCATCGGATCCTTTCCGCCCAGTTCAAGAACAACCGGCGTGAGATGTTTCGCGGCTGCTTCCGCAACGCGTTTTCCAGTCGCCACGCTTCCAGTAAACATGATCTTATCGACCGCGGCGTCGATAAGTGCGGCGCCGGTTGATCCATCACCTGTAACAATCGAAAGCAGTCCATCCGGCAATTTGGCTTGCTGAAATATCTCAGCGATCTTCAGAGCAGTCAGAGGCGTTAGCTCACTGGGTTTCACGATCACGGCATTGCCAGCCATGAGCGCCATAACAACTTCATCTAGTGGAGTAGCCCAGGGAAAGTTCCATGGCGAAATGATGCCAACTACTCCGAGAGGCTTGTATACAATTTTTGATGAGCGCCCCATGTAGCCATACGGGCCGATGTCAATTCGCGACGGCTTCAACAACTTCTCCGTCTGGGTTGCGAAGTAGTGCATGAGATCGAGCGTCGGGACCACCTCCATCGATGTTGCTTCAGGTCGGGGTTTTCCAGTCTCGTTAGCGATCAGCGTGGCTATTTCCTCGAGCTGAGCAAGCACCAGTTCGCGCGCACTGAGTATGAAGTGGCCTCGCTGTTTATAGGAAAGTTTGGCCCATGCTGGTTGCGAAGACCGTGCGCGAGCTACCGCATGTTGCACTTCAGCCGGACTTAGAACTGGAGCGCGTCCGTTTTCTTCGCCGGTGGCGGGATTGTAGGAAACAACCTCCTGGAGGTTTGTGGGAATACTGTGTGGTCTCACTGCCACAAGGTAGACCGAAAGGGCGAGGATTTACAAGGTGAACCCCTCTCTGCGCCTCTGCGTTCTCAGCGTCTCTGCGTTTTGGAGCGCATAAGATTGTATAGATCACTTTTAACGCAGAGACGCTGAGAACGCAGAGGCGCAGAGAGGGCCCCTAAGGTATAGAAACAGAGACACAGAGGAAGCCTCGTTTCCAAACTAGTAAAACTCTCGGTTACAATCCTCCATACAAAATTTCAGCCATCGAATTAAGGAGAGCTTGAATGATCAGACCGCAGCTCCAGGAATTCATGCGTCGCATGAGTCCTAAATCAGTAGCCATTATTCCCAGCGCCCGCGAAGCAACCCGTTCAAACGACACTCATTACCGGTTTCGCCAGGACTCGGATTTTTTCTACCTGACTGGTTTTGAAGAGCCGGAGTCGATTGCGGTGATCAATCCGAGCCAGGATCCACACTACACACTGTTTGTTAGACCGCGCGATCCGGAACGGGAGATTTGGGATGGCCGTCGTGCAGGTGTAGAGGGCGCAAAAAGTGAGTTTGGCGCTAATGAGTCATTTCCAATCGTAGAGTTTGATGAAAAACTCCAGGCGATGATCGATGGGGCCGAGACGCTTTACTACAGACTGGGTGTAAACCGAGACCTCGACGATACGATCATTGGCACCATCTCGAGAATGCGTGCGGTGAATCGCAAGCCCGTTCACCCACCGCAAACGATCGTCGATCCCGGAACCGTCGTTCACGAGATGCGCGTTCTGAAAAGCGACGACGAGCTCGAGATAATGCAAGCAGCTGCCGACATTGCCGCTGAAGCACATTGCGAGGCAATGAAAGCAGTTCAACCCGGAATGCAGGAGTATGAGATTGAAGCACTTATTGAACGAGTGTTCCGGCGACGGGGAGCTGCAGCACCCGCCTATACCTCAATAGTTGGTGGCGGAGCAAATGCCACCGTGCTCCATTACATTAACAACGACGGTGAGTTACGTGACGGTGAGTTGCTGCTTGTAGATGCCGGTGCCGAGTACAAAGGATACGCATCAGACATCACCAGGACATTTCCGATTAACGGTCGTTATACGAAACCTCAAAGAGAGATCTACGACCTGGTCCTAAAAGCGCAGATGGCGTGCGTAGAACTGGTTCGCCCAGGAACGACTCACGATCAGCTGAAACAGCATTCGATTCAGGTGTTGACGGAAGGAATGGTTGAGCTGGGTTTGCTGAAGGGCAAACCTGATGAGCTGATCAAAGAAAAGAAATACGAACAGTTCTACATGCACGGCCTGGGACACATGCTGGGAATCGATGTGCATGACGTCGGTCGTTACTATTATGGCACCGAGTCACGTGCGCTTGAACCAGGCGTGGTAATGACAGTCGAGCCGGGAATCTACATTTCCCCTGATACGAAAGACGTACCTTCGCAATATCTTGGCATAGGTGTAAGGATTGAAGACGATGTTGTTTGCACAACGAACGGTCCAAGGGTACTAACAAATAAGGTACCAAAGCAGGCAGACGAGATTGAAGAACTAATGCTTGGCTAAAAGATCTATTTGTCATTGGTCAAATGACCAATGACAAATAGATCTTTTCTTACTTAGATAGCTCCAACACTCCCGCAAAGACTCCCTCAACCACCATTGCCATCCTCGTGTAATCGAGCTTCTCGAGCGTGTCCTGTTCCGTGTGGTAATTAAGGTTTCGATAAAACGCAGTGTCGGTGATCATTAC
>JBKPQV010000687.1:0-4272 GCA_046734235.1 Acidobacteriota bacterium | reverse complement strand
GACTTACCCTACACGATTCATTGAGTTCTAGTATTCGCGTAGGGTGAGTCAGCGGGGGCGAGCCACCCTTCCCTACTTGTTCTTTCCAAGTGAGAACTTCTTGCGCTCACCTCGCAGATCTCTGTTAAGATCCGGCCCTTCTGAACCAGCCACGACGATTCGAACATTCCCCCGTAGTCCTAGATCCCGCATCCAAGGAGTTCGAGATGGCCATTGATCGCGTCTTTAATAGTCCATGGACCAGGAAGCATGACGATCCGAGGTTTGCCCTCATCCCCCAAGCACCTGAGATCGTCTATCCGACCACCCTCGAAGATTTGATTGACCTTTGCAAAAACCGACCTGCCGACAAACGACTTAAGGCAGCGGGCAGTCATTGGGGATTATCACAGGCCGCGATAAGTGATAACACCTTTCTCGAAACTCATGACCCAAGAAATATGCACAAGGCATTGACCGCCACACTCCACGATGTGATTCCTCACTGCTTGAACATACCGTTCCTGGCTAATATGGTCACCGAAGAAGCGCAGCCGGGAGCAACACTAACTTACCTGATTCACGTCGAGTCCGGAAAACGCATTTATCAATTGTATTCAGAGCTTGATGTAGGTAGTGATGTTAACGATCCTGACTCACTAGCCGGATTCATCAAGATAAAACTTGAGAACTCTAATTATGGTGGTTCATGGGGTTGCGCCACGCTGGGTGGAGCGGGTGGGCAGACCATTGTAGGAGCCTTCAACACCGGTACTCATGGAGGAGATTTTGATCGGCCCCCAATTGCCGATTCAGTTATGGCGATACATTTAGTCGCTGACGGCGGAAAACATTATTGGATAGAACCCAGCGCCCAGCCTCCATTAACAAAAGAATCTCGTCTCCGTGAGAAGTATGGAGCTCCGCAGTATGGCGGACCAGAAAACTTTCGGGTGATCCGCGACGACAATATCTTCGACGCAGTCCTGGTTTCCGCCGGCCGTTTTGGAGTGATCTATTCGGTAGTGCTACGCGCAGTGAAACAATATGCCTTGCATGAACGAAGGAGGCTGCATATTTGGCAGGACATAAAAGGCCAGATCAAGGATTACCCCAATGGCCCACTCTACACAGAACCTGCAGTCCCCAATGTCAAGTCAAGGTTTCTGCAGATTGCTGTTTGCCTTACGCCAATCATGAATTTTTCGAAGAACCTGGTTGGTGTTAGTAAACGTTGGGAGGTTCCGCTTGCAGATCCGGCTCCCGGACGCAAAGAGAGAAGAGGCAGCAAAATTCCTGGCTCCGACCCTAACAATCCGCAATTCGAAAACGCTGGAGTCGATCACGCGTTCGGCCCGGGCACTGCAGGATTAATGGAGCGAGCTTGTTCTGATGCGAGTTTTCTTAAAGGTATTATCGACGCATTAATCAAAGAGCTAAAAGATTTCGTTGAGAGCAACGGCCTTGAAGTTGGTGCAGGAATCGGGGCAATCGGCGCCGCCGGCGGTGGCGGCTTGCTGGCATTGATTCCACCGCTTATTCCAATCATTGCTCTTCTTCGAGAGATCCTTGATGAATTCGGCGACGATACACGACTCGGCGAAGTTCTGGAGAAAATCAAGAACAAACTATTGGATCCGAACGAACCTGATCCGTTGAAGCGAGCAGCGGGTCTATTTGCATGGCAACTGTTCGCTTACAAGGTTTTTTCCGATGAACAAAAAGACCAGGACTACGACGCAATCAGCTACGCGATGATGGATCGACATGATTACAAGAATATCAGTTGCGAAGTAAACGTCGATTCGGTCGAGGTGTTCTTTAATGCCCTCGATGATCGCCTGATCGCGTTTGTCGATGCACTCTTATGTTACGAAGTCCAGCAAGAGTTTAAAGGAAAGGCTTTCGTTGGCTACGCGTCGTTAAGATTCATGAAACCGACCAGAGCATTGCTTGGTATGCAGAAGTGGGAGCCGTCGTGTTCTGTCGAAGTAGCGTGCTTGAGAGATGTGAGCGGCAGTCAGGAGCTACTCGACTACGCAGTCAAGTTGGCGCTGGATCCTAACATCAATGGTCTGCTTCACTGGGGTCAGCGCAACGATTACGTTCGCCCTCAGGTTGAGTTTCGATATGGAGCAGCATTGATTGACTGGCGTGCCGCACTGGCTGCAATTACAAATAACGGGCAGTTTAACGGGTTCAGTAGTGAGTTCACCCGTCGTACCGGTCTTGAAGTGGTCTAGGAGGTGCTGCAATGGCGGACACATTTTATGGTCCGTGGCATGTGAGAGTCTTTTGGATGGATCCTCTCTTCCCAGATAGGATCACGATAAACGGATCGGATGCAGGCGCGAGTTTTGTGCTCCCATCCCAGGAGCCTAATGGTATTGAAGTGACTGGAAGTGAGTGGTCGATCGCGGTGGAGCACATGTCTTTGACCGAACTGGAGAACCCTCCTTTGCCCCCGGTAGAAGTCGAAAACTGGACACCGAGAAAAATGAAACGCTACACCCGATTCGATCCTGCAGACGGGTTGTTGGTCCAATTAGACACAGTAGATCTGCCGTATTTGTCTTTGCTGCTCATCTCAAGAGATCGTTCGATTAATCCTGACAGACAAAACAATCCGTTTGACTTCACATTGCCTGATTAGACTCAATGATCTCAAATCGAAGATCTCAGATCTCATAATTAGATAAATCAGAATATTGCTGTGAGATCTGAGACCTTTGATTTGAGATCACTGAGCGTCGCAGTTCGTGTAAATTCGTGGATCGAACATGCGCTTAAAAGAACGATCCACGAAATCACACCAAACAATCAGCGAAACGACCGGGCCACTTCTATTTTTTTTGGCAACCTTTTCGAATCACGACTTACTGTTAACAGTTGATCGGGATCGAAGTGCCAAAAGTCGCATTCACGTAAGCAAAGAATGCTTGGGCCGATGCAGTGTCCAGACGGTAATCGACATTCGTCGCGCGGCAGACTGAATCACCAGTGATGGTAATTGCGGCAAGTACCTGTTGACCATTCACGGTAAAAAAATTCGGACCCCCTGAATCGCCATAGCAAGTGCCGCCGTTTCCAGTCGACGGATTCTGAGAAAGACGGAGGTAACCAGGATTCAGCGAATTAAAGCTCGAGAAAGTAAACATTCTTGGGATCGGATTTAGATCTTGAAAAAAAGGAACTCCTCCACCCACCACACGGTTTTGTAGGCCATATCCCACCGGCGTAAAGACTGCGGTCTTCAATCCATTTTGGGCCCTAAGCTGATCGAGTAGGCCACAAACTGGCAGCGTCGCCGGTGTTACTCCCTGAACGTTCGACGCTAATACTAATGCGCCGATGTCTCCCGAATCACTCTGGCTCTGGTTGAAGTTAGGATTAGTGACGACGGCGCTTACTGCAATGAGGGTAGTCGAGTTGCTTGTCAAACTTCCGAATGGGATTGAGCCGTCAAAGCTTACGTAGGCGGTCCATCCATTCGGCGCAAGCTCCTGCGTGAAGTAGGAGGTGCAGTGGCTGGCCGTCAAAAAAACATTGGGACTGATCAATGTCCCCGAACAGATCGGCGAGATCTGCCCTGTTGTGGGAGATTTGACGATAAACGCACCCACGTTACTGTAGGTACCGCTCGAATCCACAAACCCATATGTGATTGCATGGCTCCGCGATGTTCCGATGAACAAAGCCCCGGTGACGACTGACAAAATAAGGCAGAATAAGACGACTGAGCGGCGCATGATGAATCTCCTTTATGCTGGTTCTGGACTTGTAGGCGGATTATAGACTGGATGCCTCTGGCGACAAACAATGATTTCAAATCGAAGATCTCAGATCTCATAATATCTCCAATATTGCTGTGAGATCCGAGAGCTTCAATTTGAGATCACTGAGGGCAAGCCACCCTTCCGAACCTGTTCTTTGCAAGTGAAACCCACTTCAAGGGTGTTCGTGTGATTTCGAGGATCGTCTAGGCGGTGAAAAAGAACGATCCACGAAACCACACGAAATAACACGAAACCCGGTTAGGACATAAAACATCCGCAGATTACGCCGATTAGGCAGATTCGAGCCAAAAAGAATAGAGACTCACTTGGAAAGAACAGCTCAATGATCTCAAATCGAAGATCTCAGATCTCATAATAGATAAATCTGAAGATTCTTGTGAGATCTGAGAGCTTCGATTTTGAGATCCTACCATGCCTTTAGTAACCCACTGCGAACCAAAGGCATGCTGGTCCTGGGACCGCACGCGTCCCCGCGTGCCCGCTCGCACTACACGCA
>JBKPQV010000686.1:0-25746 GCA_046734235.1 Acidobacteriota bacterium | reverse complement strand
GAACGACTGGGAAGACTGGCCCGTCAACACGATGCACTCCTTGTTGTTGATGTCATTCAATCGCTCGGAGTCATGCCGCTTAATGTGGAAGATGAGTTGGTTGATGTCGCCGCGGGAGCTTCACACAAATGGCTTTTGGCGCCGGAAGGAGTCGGATATCTATACCTCTCAGATCGAGCACGGGAAAGAATTCAGCCAAGTCTTGTCGGCTGGGTCAGCGTTCCAGATCCGGAGGACTACAACAATTTTGAGCAGGGTTGGAACAAAGGTACGCTCGCGTGGGAGACCGGAACAGGCGCAACGGCATTAATTCATGGATTAGATGCGAGCCTCCAACTTTTGAAGATTACAGGCCCAGGAGCCATTGCAGAATACCTTACCCAATTGACCGACTACCTTTGCAATCGTTTGCACGAAAAACCCTACATAGTGGTAAGTCCCCGGACCGTAGCCGAAAAATCTCACATAGTTTGTATTACAAGTCGCGAAGGCGTGACCGCAATGAAGCTGTATGGCTTGCTCCGTTCAAAGGACATCGTCACCGCACCTCGTGCTGATCGTCTACGTATAGCTCCTCACTTCTACAACACAACCCAAGATATCGATTCGCTAGTTGCGGCCCTGTCATAGCAATTTTTTACTGACTGATTTTCGTGCGAATGTACGCCAACTCTTGTATGGAAGGCGTACGAAAAAGAATGTCGAAGCTGTGTTCGGAAGCGCACAGACGATGATTTTGCTCAACTAAATCAATGATTTAGAAAGGGGCCAATTTGTGTTCCCAGTGGCACGGTCTTTGTAAATAGGAAGCTCAGAACAAGAAGGGTAGATAAGGGTAAATCGGGTCAGGCTCAGAAAACTGCGGTGAGTGGAGGCTTTGGGGGAGGCATCCTCTCACATGATTTAAGCAGGCGTTTGACTCTTTTGGGGGAACAGAGTGACGCTTGTGACGCAGTTGAAGAGCAATAATAGCGGTGCTGCTGATTGACGTCTTGAAGGGGCTTGGGGGAGCCTCCCAGGAAAGGTCAGCAGCCCGCAGTTTTTATGATTCGGTTTAATCGAGAAGCGCGGATGACAGTGATGTCGCCCGCGCTTTTTATTGTCCGGGTCCGAGCAATCGCGAGGGATCGGTTTGTGGTGTGAGTTCGTCGATGTTCAGTCGGAGCATTCCGCCGGCGTCTGAATAGGCTTCGTGGGTTCTCTGTTGAGATCGTCTTCGAGTAAATAGTAGCGCCCCGATGAGTCCACCAAGTCCCAGGCAACCTACCAACGCAAAACCCGAAGCTTTCAAGACTGCGATGAAGACTCCAAGCGTTGTTTCAACGTAACGCTTCTGGGCTTCTCGAAGAATATTGGGATTGTCGCCCAGCCACTGCACCAATTGTTCGTACTTGACCTGGTCCATCAGCTGCTTAGCAGTAGCATCGTCCTTCGCGTCAAAAACAAAGACGGAATAGTTGCCGGCTCGCTTGTAACCGATTGGTGCGGGTTGCCCGATTTTCCAGAGTTCATGAATCTTGGCGATGATTCGTTCGTCATTATCTTTGGCGAGTTGTGGCGTGTTGTATTCAACTACCAGAACCTTTCCGGAGCCCACGTCAGCAAAAGCAGCGTCAGCATCGCCACCCGTTTCGATCACACTTAGAACTGACTGACCTGGCATCAGCGACTGGACACTGCTAAAGCGAGGCAAAAAGGTCGCAATCTTTTGGGAAGCTTCCGGCAGTGGCAGATGCTTAATAAGTGCGGGTATATCAGCTTCACCTTTGTCGATTGTATCGGCCAATACCTTCGCGAGTTCCTCGCGTGCTGGAGAGGCGGGAAGCTTTGTTAAGTTTGTGAGTCTTACAAAATGGAGACCTTTGAAAAAGACTATGTGCTCCTGGTCAGCATAGCCCGCAGTTCCATAATCCGAGGTAATGTCAGCCTGTGTACCCTTTGAACGCGTCTCTGCTGCCACAATGCTGAGCAAAGAATAGGCTTCACCGTCCTGGTGTAGTCTGATGATCTCAACTAAGAACCGCTGACCGCCAGTACCTGAATATTCCGCCCTGCCCTCAACTTCGGACCACGCGGGATTAATCATCCCTTGTTGTTTCAATGCCTCGGACGCACGCGGCGATTCAGTCCGCCTGAACGCGCCCAGGCGGTCGGGTAGTAACTGCTGCAATTCCGGCGTCTCGCCAAAAACTCCGGGAGTCGCCAGTGCGCAGAGGATAGCAAGTAGGAATGAAAACTTTAATAAACGCAAAACAATACTCCGTTGCCCGCGAAACACGGTTTTCTTTAGAAACCATCAGGGCTTTGATGTTCCCAGAACCTTTTACGCAGCTTTAAATTCAGTTTAATGCCAGCGTCTCAGTTCGCGCAAAAGAAGGTCAGCGTAATGCCGCGGGGTGCTGATGTTATGCATGACGATCGTGCCACCCACTTCGCTCGCGTTGTCGACGATAATGTCGCCGAACCCCATGAGACGTTGCGGAATACTGGCTGAAACTGTTACGTCCTGAACTTTGCTGAGCGGAATATTTCGGGTGGTGCGCGCGATGAGGCCCGTGTCGATCTCGAGCTTGGAATCAGTGACCGTATAACGAATCATGTTGCGTTTGACGTGGTACCACGCGGGAATCAATAACAACGCCAAAGCCAGTGCAACTGAGATATATGCAGGCACTCCAATCGAAGCCAGCAAAAAGACGAGAAGGATTCCACTGAGTACCGCAAGCACGTAACCTGCTTTGATGAAAATCATCGTTGGGCGAACTGTAAACACAACGTGTTCTAAGTCGGTCTCATACCCACGCTCAAGGGAACTCGACTGCATACGAGCGAGCTTGGTTGACTCTGGATCGCTGGTGGGCGCACCGCAGTTTGAACAAAAGCGGACGCCCGGCGCCACATAACCGCCACAGCCATTACAGGTCATAGATTTCCTTCTCGCTCCTTATCGTTTCCGCGTAGCGCACTTGCGCGAAATCATACCTAATGAGTTCTAAATACAAAACGAGGCAGGCACCTCTAAAGGTTCCCGCCTCAAAAAATGTCCGACAAACTTCAGTTTTGTCGTGGCCTTACAGATGCACCTGACTTAAAAAGGTTCTGGCTTCTATGATTGCGATGGAGTAGAGACGACAAACTGAAGTTTGTCGGACAGTTTACTGGCTCACGAGCTGCAACCTACCGTCAGGCAGGCGTGCCATGAATACGCTGGGTTCGTAGACGTTTAAGGGCTTGGGATCTTGCTTTTGAACTGCCGCAACTTGCGCCTGAGTCAAGGTGCCTGCGGCCGCTGCCGCCGCGGGGTCGCGAATTAGACTGTAACGCTGACCGATTCGGCGGACATATTCACGCGTCTCACTATAGGGTGGAACGTTGTACCCGTACTTCATTACCGCGCCTTCGCCGGCGTTGTAGCCCGCCAGGGCCAGATTGACGTCACCACCAAAGAGATCGAGCAGGAAGCGCATATACCGAGCACCACCTTCAATGTTCTGTTTCGGATCCCAGATATTGGTGACACCGAAGCGAGCAGCCGTGGGTGGCATGAGTTGCATCAAGCCGCGTGCGCCCTTGTATGACATTGCGCGGGCTTTGAAGCTCGATTCCTGGTGCATGATGGAATAAAGCAAGAGCGGGTCGACGGAGTTACGTTTCCCCGAATCGACGATGAAATTATCCACATCGGCGTTTCCGGTCGTAAAACCACCCATGGAAGGGTTCATTGGCTGGCTGGTGAGATGAACAAGAGCACCCGGTGCAGGTGTGTATTTGAAGTTCTGAGTCGATGTAAGTTTTCGGCCTTTTTCTGGTTTTTTGGCTACCTCTGGAGGAGGAGCTTGGACCTTGACGCCGTTTGTAAAGTCGAAATTGTCAAATTGGTAGGGATTTTGAGCCGCGACAGTAATCGCTGCCACCAGCAGAATTGCGGATAGTAGAAAGGATTTTCGCATTTGTTCGTGAATTACCGCCAAGCTTTGGGGCGTTTGTGGAAAGTCTAGTGAGGTAAAGCATTTGGCTAGCAACTCAAGCCACGGCGATAGTACCATGGTTGTTTGTCAGGCGCCAACAGGTTTGAAACTTAGTCTTGTGCGCTCAGAAAGGCAGGAAGCCGTTGGCGGTAAGCAGAGGGCGGTAGACACCATCGGGCTTAAGAGACTGTGCGAAAACTCAGAACGGAAAAGAAACTTAACCACAAAGACCCAAAGACACTAAGGCACAAATTTAACTTTTAAAGGGCAGTTTGTGTCTTTGAGTCTTTGTGTCTTGGTGGTTAAGGTACATTCAGACTTTTCACACAGTCTCTTCAGCCGCAGGGAGTCCCTACTGCTTACTGCCTTCTGCCTACTGCCCTCATACCCCTTGACACCGGTAGTATCATCTTCGCGTTCACGAAATACCCTCACCACTCAACGTTAACCGCGTGCTCTTTGCGCGCCTCACAAAAGGAAAACAAATGAAGAAACTACTTATTCTCACTATGGTACTTCTGTGTGTCCTAACTGCCGGAGTGCAGGCTCAGAATTCACCCTCAACTTCAACCAAAGCGACAACAAAACAAACCAAGCGTGGTCCAGTCTTCAAGGCTAACAAGGACCAGATCAACCAGGCACAAGCCCTACTTAAGTCTCGCGGTTTCTATGCGGGTGAGCAAATCGGCAAACTTGATGACGCAACCAGGGAAGGACTGCGGAAATATCAAGCGGCTGAAGGGATCAAAGTCACTGGAACACTGAACAAAATCACCTTGGAGAAAATGAACATCGCGCTAACTGAAAAACAAAAGGCAATGTAGCTCTTCGCATCGGGCGACGCTTGATACATTCAAGCGTCGCCTAAATCGCCATCGGCAATTCAACCAGGAGACTCTTTTGGGCCTTTTTTGCTTTCTTGTCTAATGAAACAAATATGTTGGTGGTGGCCCAGTGTGTGTCGTATGACATACCAACTCTTAACATGTAACGACCGGGCTTCAGCAGCGTGGAGTCTCAATTTTTCGCGACTGAGCCAGCTTTTCACTACGGCTATAGCGGGAAACTGAAACTCCACGCTGCTGAAGCAGGTGGTATCTGACTTTGTGTGGAGAGCCCAATAAGAGCCTAAGACTTACTGAGCAAACGCTCGATGACACCATAGCTTTGTTCAAGCGCATCACCAAGATTTTCGGGCTGACTACCACCGCCCTCAGCCATATCTGCTTTGCCTCCGCCCTTACCGCCAACGATAGGAGCAAGTTCCTTAATTACCTGGCCGGCAGGAACTTTCCCAGTCAGGTCTGCTGATGTTCGAACGATTAAGGAGACCTTACCATCACTGCTGCGGCCCAGAACTACAACTCCAGTTTTTATTCTTGCCAGCAGCGTATCTGAAAGTTGTCTCATCGCAGCTGCATCGAGTCCACTCGCCTCGCGAGCCAGAACCTTGATTCCCGATACATCCCTCGACTCGTCGCCGTTTGTGGATGAACCGACAGCACCACTCGCAATTTTGAGTTTCAAATCATCAACGTCTCGACGCGCCCTCTTAAGTTCGTCCTGAAGTTTCGTGATAATCGCCGGCAACTCACTTCGCGAAGTTCTAAGTCCCGAGCTGAGTTCGTCAACGAGAACCTCACTTTCACGGAAGCGCTCGTAAGCGTCGATCCCCGTAATCGCCCTTATTCTTCTGACTCCGGAAGCGATCGATTCGTCGCTGGTAATCTTGAATAAGCCGATGTCCCCGGTCGCTCTTACATGCGTACCGCCACACAACTCTTTCGAAAAGATTCCCTCGGCACCTTTGATTGAGAGCACGCGAACCTTCTCGCCATACTTCTCGCCAAACAAGGCCATCGCTCCCGAACGCATAGCTTCCTCAATCGCCATCTCATCCGTTTGCACAGGTTCATTTCGCAGTATGTGGTAATTAACCAGCCGCTCAATCTCCTCGCGCTCTGCTTGAGTCAACGGCTGATAATGTGAAAAGTCGAAGCGCAGGTATGTCGGCGCCACAACTGAACCCGCCTGCTTTACGTGCGTGCCAAGAACCTCCCTCAAAGCGGCGTGCATCAGGTGAGTCGCTGTGTGGTTACGTCGGGTCGCATCTCGTTTTTCGACATCTACTTCGGCCGCGATTGTATCGCCAGGCTTGATTGTTCCACGTTCTACTTTGACTTTATGGACAATCAATCCCTGCGCCGGCGAGTAAGTGTCGAGCACCGAAGCCAGAGCAGTTCCATTCGCGAAAGTACCGACGTCACCGACTTGTCCACCACTCTCGGAGTAAAAAGGAGTTTCATTTAGAACAACTTCGCCTTCGTCACCTTCGTTTAAAGATTCGACTTCACTTCCTTTTGCTAACACAGCAACGACACTCGAATCATCAACGCGCGTGGTGACATAGCCTTTAAAAGTTGAACGTCCGATCCGCTGTGCGATCTCGCCATAAATCGGATTTGCTTTAGCTCTTGCTTCAACCTTTTCCTGACCGGCTGAATGCTGCAATTCCTGCAATGCAGCATCAAATCGGTCGTTGAACTCATTCTCTTCGATCGCAAACCCTCGTTCTTCAAGGCCGACTCGAATAAGATCTCGCGGAGTACCAAAAGTATCGTAAAGACGAGCCAACGCTTTGAATTCAGGCATTGCGCCTTTGGTAGAGGAAAACAGTTCGTCGAGCTTGTTTAGGCCGACGGTTAGAGTTGAGCGGAAACGTTCTTCCTCGAGGCTCACCATTTTCTCGATGAATTCGCGGTGCGTTTCGAGCTCCGGATACATCTCCTTCATTTGGTCCACAACGAAATTTGTGACCTTGTTGAAGAATGAAGCCTCGAAGTGAAGGGTATGGTGGCCCTGGTAGATAGCGCGGCGCATGATCTTGCGCAGCACATAATTGCGACCTTCATTACCAGGAAGAATCCCATCGGCGATAGCAAATGCCGCCGACCGAGCATGATCAGCAATCACCCGCATCGCAAAGCCTTCCTGGGTCTCAGCTTCATAGTTGCGATCCGCCAGGCGCGCTGTGAAGTTGACGATCGGTCGAATCAGATCAGTATCGTAGTTTGATTTGACACCCTGTAGAACAACTGCAAGTCGTTCAAGACCCGCCCCGGTATCTACCGAAGGTTTCGGCAAATCAGTTTGGACGATCTGGCCAGCCGCATTAAGACTGCGTTCGAATTGCATGAACACAAGATTCCAAATCTCCATCGTATCGTCGCCTGGTCCATTAACCAGTTCGGCACGATTCTTGGTTGGATCGTCCGGATCGTCGCCCATGTAGTAATGAATCTCGCTACATGGTCCACAGGGTCCCGTATCGCCCATTTGCCAGAAATTGTCTTTTTCACCGAATCGCAGGACGCGTTCTCTTGGCGCACCGATCTCTTCCCAGAGACGTGCGGCATCGTCGTCATCGTTATAGACGGTGAACCACAGGCGATTGAGGGGGAGTTTGTAAACGTTTAGCAGCAAATCCCAGGCAAAGGCTATTGCGTCTTTCTTGAAATAGTCGCCAAAAGAAAAATTGCCGAGCATTTCGAAGAAAGTATGATGCCGGGCAGTTTTGCCGACCTCATCAAGGTCATTGTGTTTGCCACCCGCACGGATGCACTTTTGCGAGGAGGCAGCACGTACGTATTCACGCTTTTCCTGCCCCAGGAAGGTATCCTTAAACTGATTCATCCCGGCGTTTGTGAACAGCAGGGTAGGATCGTTAGCGGGTAAAAGCGGGGACGACCGGACACGCGTGTGCCCGTTTTCCTCGAAGTATTTCAAAAATAGTTCACGGATTTCGTTACCAGTCATACGGCTGGAGTCTAACATGCGGGGTTGGAGTGGGTGAAATTGGAAACATTGCTGATTGTTGATTGCTGATTGTGGTATTTCAAAGTACCTATTGAGTCGAGCATTTACTCCTTGAAGTATTTGAATGACAATCAAACCCACGTGAGAACGAAAGACTCCAGTGCTCGCCTTACGCCCGAGGAAAAACGTAAACGAACGTTTGACCGTGCAGTAAAACTGATTGCCGCAAAATCGCGCTCTGTGGCGGAGCTGCGCGAGCGCCTCTTACAAAGCCCCGGTGCCAACAAGACTGATGTCGAAGCAGTTATTTCCAGACTTAAAGAGTACGGTTATCTCGACGACGAGCGTTTTGCATTTAGCTATGCCTCATTGAGAGTGAAACAGCGGCCGATTGGACGTCGCCGGTTGGAGCGCGACTTGACATTTAAGAAGGTTGAAGCGGCTGTCGCCAGTGAAGCCCTGGAACTTGTTTATGCAGAAACGTCCGAAGATGAACTGATTGATCGAGCAATTGAAAAGAGGATTAGACTTAAAGGGCGGCCAGGGACCAGGCTCGAAGCAAAAAGCCTTTTTGATCATTTGCTACGCCAGGGATTTCCATTTGAATTGGTGAGCGAAAAGGTTCGGAAAGTATCGCAATCTCAAATTGATGAAGAAGACGAATAGAATGACTGCATGGATGGACTGCTCGTAATCGACAAACCACCGGATCTTACCTCTCACGATGTTGTCTCACGTGTACGACATATCCTTCGCGAGCGCCGTATTGGACATACCGGAACTTTAGATCCCTTTGCGACTGGGGTCTTGCTCATCCTGGTTGGTCGTGCTACTCGCCTGGCACAGTTTCTCGGGGCCGATGAAAAGGAATACGAAGCGATTATCCGTCTTGGTTATGCAACGACGACGGGAGACAGAACTGGAGATCCGTTAAAAGATTCATCGGTACAAACCGCGGGCAGGGCCTGGACCGAAGATGACATCGAATCAGCAATGTCGCTCCTCCGAGGAGAAATCGATCAAGTGCCACCCATGTATTCTGCAAAAAAGATTGCAGGTCGAAAACTCTATGAACTCGCTCGTCGTGGCGAAGAAGTAGAGCGCAAGCCAGTTCGAGTTTGCATTCACGAGTTTTCTGCGATTAGACCAAATGGCCAGTTAATTAAAGACAATGGAGACGGAACGTATGATTTCCATGTTCGTGTAGTTTGTTCGTCGGGAACTTATGTACGGACCTTGGCTGAAGACTTCGGCAAACGGTTGCATATTGGTGCTCACCTCGCGGAATTGCGTCGCACTCGCGTTGGAATCTTTTCGGTTGTAGGCGCGATTACACTCGACGACTTGAAAGTGCGAAGCGGTGAAGAAGCATTGGGTACGGTTTTGGTAACTCCTTCGATGGCGCTCTCAAGACTGCCTTTTGTGCATCTAAGTAGCGACGATGTGCGTAAAGCACGTCATGGAATGGCGATTGTCGCGTCCGACAGCCAGTGGTCCGATGGCGACAACATTGGAATTTGTGATGAAGAGGGGGATTTAATTGCGGTTGGTCGCTACGATGCAAACAACAAACAGTTGCAGCCACGTGTTGTGATTTCGCCACAACAGTAGCGCCTGTTAGGTGAGCCCAGTCGTGTTAGAAAAATAAGCATTGACTTTCGCCCTTAAGCCGTATGCTATACTGACCTCAATTGATGGGAAGCGCGCGTGAGATTCGCTTCCACCAGGTGTTCCCTTCCGCGACTTCCTTGACGATCATTGAGAACCAAAGCTTCTTTCGATGCGCCTTACGCTACGCGCGCGTGAGTACTCTCGTCGAGAAGCACTTACCAAAAGGGACTTAGCCGTCGACCTCCATTAAAGTCGTCGAAGGTTAACTGCGTGGCCTTTCCCCACACGCTGTCCAATGCGCGAGAGCCGATGAGGTTTAAAGGCTATGCAAGAGCAGGATGGCAACAAACAATTCAACATCAGTGAACGTCTGGAAGATCTGCGTCGCGAACACGAGGCGCTACTTTGGGAGGGTTCCTTCAGGGACTACTTCGAACTTGTCGCTCAGAACCCGCGAATAGCCCAACTCTCACACGCTCGCATCAACGACATGGTTCATGCTGCGGGGATTGACCGTCTCAACGAAGGCACTCAGCATGAAGTGCTGTCCTACAACTTCTTTGCCTCAGAACTCTTCGGCATTGAAGAACCAATCGCGAGAATCGTCGAATACTTCAAATCGGCTGCCCAACGCCTGGAAGTTCGCAAACGCATACTCCTGTTGATGGGCCCAGTTGGTGGTGGCAAGTCCACTATCGTAAACATGCTGAAGCGTGGCCTTGAAGACTGGACGAAAACCGAAGGCGGTGCGGTTTTTGCGATCAAGGACTGCCCGATGCACGAAGAGCCGCTGCACTTAATACCACACCAATTAAGACCTGAAGTTGAAAAGCACTATGGCATCTATATTGAGGGCGATCTCTGTCCTCAGTGTCGATACGCTCTCGATCATACATACGGCGGACGTCATGAAGATGTGAAGGTGCATCGAGTCGCGTTTTCGGAAAAGGAACGGGTTGGTATTGGTACGTTTTCCCCGAGCGATCCTAAGAGTCAGGACATTACCGAACTGACCGGGTCAATCGATCTCTCTACAATTGGCGAAGTCGGCGTGGAGTCGGACCCCCGCGCATACCGTTTTGACGGTGAATTGAATATCGCGAATCGTGGCCTGATGGAATTTGTTGAAATGCTCAAGGTCGACGAAAAATTTCTTTACAGCCTGCTGACGCTGTCACAGGAACAGAGCATCAAAACCGGGCGGTTTGCGATGATTTACGCCGATGAAGTAATTCTTTCGCACTCGAACGAAAACGAGTACATCGCTTTCGCCGGCAATCGCAAATCTGAGGCGCTGCAGGATCGAATCATCCTGGTCCGCGTTCCATACAACTTGCGCGTTTCCCAGGAAGAACGAATCTACGACAAGCTGCTTCATCAATCAGAAGCACTGCGAAATGTTCACCTGGCGCCAAACACACTGAGAGTTGCTGCAATGTTTGCCGTAATGACGCGCCTGGAAGAACCCAAGCGTCAAAGCGTTGATATCGTCAAAAAGATGAAGCTCTACGACGGCGAAGACGTCGAGGGCTATAAATCAAAGGATGTGCGCGAACTTAAGGAAGAGACCGTACGTGAAGGCATGGACGGTATTTCGCCGCGCTACATTATCAATCGCCTTTCCAGTGCGCTGGTACGTGATGGAGTCACCTGCATAAACCCAATCGATGCGCTGAGGGCGATCAAAGACGGTTTTGAGCAACACACAGGTATTAGTTCAGAACAACGCGAGCGCTATCTCAACCTGATTTCACTAGCACGCAAAGAATACGACGAGCTGGCCAAGATCGAAGTACAAAGAGCCTTTGTCTATTCGTTTGAAGAGATGGCGCGAACGATGTGCAACAACTATCTCGACAACGTCGAGGCGTTCTGCAACAAGGAGCGCATAAAGGATCCCATCACTGAAGAAGAAATGGATCCCGATGAACAGCTGATGCGATCCATTGAAGAACAGATAGGCATTTCTGAAAACGCGAAGAATACGTTTCGCCAGGAGATACTTATTCGCATTTCTTCATATGCCCGCAAAGGTAAATCGTTTGAGTACAGTTCTCATGAACGCCTGAAAGAAGCGATTGAAAAGAAAATCTTCGCCGACTTGAAAGATGTAGTGAAGATAACAACTTCGGCGAAGACTCCGGATCCGGATCAGTTGCGCAAGATAAACGAAGTGGTAGATCGCCTGGTGAGAGACCACGGGTATTGTCCGGTCTGCGCGAATGAGCTGTTGACTTACGTGGGTACTTTGTTGTCGCGGTAGTGAGACGAGCGCACCGTGGCTCTAGAATCTGGTTTGTGATTTCTGTCGCCGCAGGCGCCGAGTGAATAGGTACTCTGCGCCTGCGGCGTTTCGGGTTTTGGACACACTATGACAGTCTGAAATGAAGAAATTAACCACCAAGGCACAAAGACACAAAGACACCAAACTGACTGACAGTTTTGTGGGGCTTCGTGTCTTTGTGCCTTGGTGCCTTAGTGGTTAGTCTCTTTTAAGTCCGTGGTTTTGAATTGAAACTGAGAATACCCCCTATTGTCATGAAAAAACGCTACTGGATAGCCGGCGGCGCCACAATTACTGCAACCCTGGCCGTGACCGCAAAACTTTTGGCGCGCCCGCGCGATGCTGATTGGAACAAGAACCGGCACGTTGTCTTCCATTCTGAGCATTCGCGATTTACCGAGATCGACGGAGTCCGCGCCCATTACCAGGAGGCAGGTGATGTCACCAATCCTGCGATGGTCCTAATACACGGCTTTGCTTCGTCGACGTTGGTTTGGAGTAAGGTTTTTTTGGACCTGGCAGCGAATGGCTTTCATGTCATTGTGCCTGACATGTTGGGTTACGGCTATTCGGGGAAACCCCGCGACGGTGAATACACGATCGAAGGGCAAGCCAGATTCATAGATGAATTACTCGAACATCTGCACATAAAACGCGCAGTGGTGGTTGGTAGCTCTTACGGCGGTGCCGTGGCAGCGACGTGTGCTTTGAATCATCCGAATCGCGTTAAGAAGCTCGTCTTGGTTGGTGCTGTGAGTAACAATCGGCCACTCGCTTTCAAGCTGATGCGTGTGTTTGGCGCACCTGTCGTAGGTGATGTGGTGTCGCCGTTACTAATTGGATCACGCCGATTACTCCGGGCCCGAATGAAAAAGGTTTACGATCGGCATTCCTGGGTACTCGATGAGCGCCGGGTAGATGCGCGGCACAGACCGCTCCGAGCAGCTGGTACGCATCGTGCCATCATTCGGACCGTGCGCCGTTGGGATGCAGAACACATAACTCGCGACGCGCATCTAATCAAACAGCCAACGTTATTGCTCTGGGGCGAGAACGACCCAGAGATCCCGTTGGCAGACGGCGAACGTTTGCATGACGAGATTTCCGGGTCTCGTTTGGTGGTGTTTTTGAACTGTGGCCACTTACCACATGAAGAGTTTCCGGAGGCTTTTACTGAGGTGGTGACTGAGTTTTGTAAGGCAGTTTGAAGATTGCGGATTGCGAATTGCGGATTTCGTCTTGTTATCGCGCCCGGACTCAATCCGAAATCGACAAGCTGAAATCTTAAATAACTTATGACTATCCAACGCAATGATTGGTCACTCCAACGCAAGGGCATTATCGATCAGGAGCGCCACAAGGATCGTGTGAAGGAGGCCATACGCAAGAACCTCGGCTCGATCGTTTCGAACGAAGCGATCATCATGTCCGATGGAAAACGCACCGTTAAGGTTCCTATTAAAGCTCTCGACGAATACAAGTTTCGGTTCAACCACCAGAAGGGAAAACACGTTGGCCAGGGAGACGGCAAGACTCGTGTTGGTGATGTCATCGCCCGCGAAGGGCGTCCAGGTGCTGGCAGTGGCTCTGGGGCGGGTCCAGCTGGTCAGGATGCCGGGGTTGATTACTATGAAGCCGAAGTAAATATCGACGAGATCGCCGCACTCATTTTCGAGGATCTGCAACTTCCCTACCTGCAGGAAAAAGCGAAGAAAGCGGTTCAATCGCGCAAGACACAGTTCAACGAAATCCGGCGGACTGGCGTGATCGCAAATCTCGACAAACGCAGGATGATTCTCGAAAACATTCGTCGGAACGCACGCGAAGGAAATCCAAGGTTTGGCGATATCAAGAAGGAAGACCTGCGCTTCAAAACGTGGGAAGAAGTAATGCGCTATGAGTCGAACGCCGTCGTCATTGCGATGATTGACGTATCGGGTTCGATGGGTGAGTTTAAGAAATATATCGCGCGGAGCTTCTACTTTTGGATGGTCCGCTTTTTGAGAACGAAATACGACAACGTCGATATAGTTTTCATCTCACATCACACGGAAGCAAAAGAAGTAACCGAGGAACAATTTTTTACCCAGGGCGAATCGGGAGGCACAGTCGTATCGTCGGCATACCAGCTGGCCCTCGACATCATCAAGCAGCGTTACCAACCATCTGACTGGAACATTTATCCATTCCACTTCTCAGACGGCGACAACTACTATTCCGATAACGAGGAAGCCGTTAAGCTCGCCGACGAGCTAATCAATACTTGTAATCTTTTTGGTTACGGAGAAATCGGCGAAGAAGGGGCGTCGAGTTACCGGCGCTCGTCCGGTGCTCTGCTGTCAATCTTCAACGATCGTTTACAGAACCGCGATCACTTTGTTGGTGTCCGGATCGACGACAAGGAAGACGTTTACCCTGCCCTCAAAGAATTCTTTGGCAAGCGCAATGAGCTGTGAGCCGGGTATAAATGGAAGACAAAGAGATAAAAGAACTCGAAACTGCGGTTGAGCAAATCTGGGAGGTCGCTCAGCACTTCGGCCTCGATCCCTATCCAACTAACTTTGAAATCGTGCCGGCACCGGTGATGTATGAAGTCGGCTCTTACGCACTCCCCGGTAGATACTCCCACTGGACATTTGGTAAGGCTTACCACCGGATGAAAACGATGTACGACTTCGGTTTGTCAAAGATTTACGAAGTCGTTATCAACACCAATCCCTCCTACGGATTCTTGCTTGAGACAAATAGCCCCACTCAAAACAAGATGGTAATTGCGCACGTACTGGGCCACGTCGATTTCTTCAAGAACAACTCCTATTTCTCAAAAACGAATCGACGAATGGTTGAAAGCGTTTCTCAGCACGCGCAACGCATGATGGAGTACGAGTTTAAGTATGGCCGCAAAACCGTCGAACGCTTCCTGGATGCCGTCTTAGCAATCGAAGAGCATATTGATCCTTACTTTTTCATTAAACGGGAAATATCACCAGCGGAAGAAAAGCGAAGAGCTGAACACTATCCAAAAGAAGGCCGCTATGATGACCTGTGGTTACTCGACAAGCAAGAACGCGACACGCGCGAACTGAAGCGGAACAATTCAATTAACGAAGACGATAACCGAGTACATGAGCGGCTGCCAGAAAAAGATCTACTCTTCTACATCATGAAAAACTCGCCCACGCTCTCAACGTGGCAGCGGGACGCCATCGCAATGGTCCATGAAGAGATGGAATATTTCGTGCCGCAAATGCAGACAAAGATAATGAACGAGGGTTGGGCCAGCATCTGGCACGCTCGCATCATGCGTGAGCTCGACCTGACTGACAATGAGCACATCGAATTTGCAAACCTCCACTCCGGCGTGGTTTCTCCCCATAAAGGTCAGCTGAACCCTTACTACCTGGGCTACAAGATTTATGAGGATATTGAACGCCGGTGGAATGAACCGACAGAAACGGAACGAAAAGACTTCGGGCGGCAAGGTAATGAAGGACAGTCCAAGATTTTCGAAGTCAGAGAGCTTGAAAATGATGTTTCCTTCTTACGCAACTACCTCACTGAGAGTTTGTGTGAAGAATTGGATCTGTTTGTCTATGAGTTGATCGAAGAGGAAGAGTGGACAATCACTGAGAAGCGTTGGGAAAGAGTTCGTGATCAACTCGTTTCGAATATGACCAATTTTGGATTCCCTTATCTCGAAGTCCAGGATGGAGACTACAATGGTAATCGCGAGCTCTATTTAAAGCATCGTTACGAAGGAACCGAACTCGATCTTCGCTATGCTCGTAAAGCACTTGAACATGTTCACACGCTCTGGGGCCGACCAGTGCACCTGGAAACGGTGCTCGATGAGGAGTCGACAGTGCTTCACTTCAATGGGGACGAGCACATTGAAGATTAAGAAGGTCTATTTCTCATTGGTCATTTGACATTTCTCATTTGTCATTTTCCGACCCTCCGGGCGTCAATACGCCCCACTGCATGCGTCCTGAATCTCAGATCGCAAATTTGAGATCTCACAGTAAAGTGAATGAAATTAAAACTGTGAAATTTCAAATCTGAGATCTGAGATTTCAGCACCCACGCTGTTCAGAGGACCGAATTGACGCGGAGGGTCTGAAAAATGGAAAATGAGAAATGGAAAATGACCGATGACAAATAGATCTTTTCCTTCCCTCTCTAGACCTCCAAGCTGCCTTCGTATATCCTGACTTCGCCTGAAATTTGGGGCGAGCAATAATTAAGGTTGGCACTTCTTTAAAGATTTACCTGCCTCAGATACTTCATCACACCGAGGATTCAGCGTGCGGTTTTCACTCTCCTCCACTCTTAGTCGCGTTATTGTCACGTCTGTCCTGATCTTTTGTGGCGTGCAACTTGTCGCTGCTAAACCATCATTCAAACCTGTTCCCGGTTGGGTAAAAAAAGTGGCTCCCACCGTCGATCCGGTGAAGGCTGGTGTGCAAACCGGAACGAGCTCGACCCGCATACTCGACGATCAACAGATCAAAGTCAGTGGCAATTCAGTGGAACGCTATTATCACTATTATCAAAGAGTTGATAATACCGCTGGCCTGGAAGACCTTTCGCAGCTTCGCTTCTACTTCGAGCCTTCATACCAACAACTGGCAATTCACTTCGTCAAAGTCCTGCGCGGCGACTCCACGATTAATTCTCTTGAGCCTTCTGAGGTGAAAATGATTCAAGAGGAAACTGAGCTGGACCAGCAACTCTACAACGGGACTTCGGCGGCAGTCATTTTTCTCAACGACATTCGAGTAGGTGACGTTGTTGAGTATGCCTATACCATTACTGGTGACAATCCGGTCCTGGGAGGCAAATTTACTGACACCATTTATCTCGGCGACAATGAGCCTATCCAGGAGGAGTTCTTAAGGCTGCTCTTTCCCACTAATCGAACGCTCGCCATCAAGAACGACAACACAAGGCTCGACCCAAGCAAGCAAACTATCGGCGAAGATACTGAATATCTCTGGTATCAAAAGAATGTTGCTGCGATTTCTGTGGACGATTCCGTACCGGATTGGTTTAACCCTTACCCACGGATCATCCTGAGTGAGTTTCAGACCTGGTCTGACGTAGTGAACTGGGCCCTGCCTTTTTATCAGAACTCCGGACTGAATAACGCTGAACTGAGAAGCAAGATAGAGGAGTGGAAGAAAAGTTCCGAAGCGCCTGAAAAACGTGCGATTGCAGCCTTGAGATTTGTCCAGGATGAAATCCGTTACCTTGGAATCGAGCTCGGCCGTTACTCACATCAACCTACGCCTCCAGAAAAAGTCTTCACGCGAAGATTCGGAGACTGTAAAGACAAATCACTTCTGCTAAGTTCCATCTTGAATTCAATGGGAATCGAGGCCGCGCCGGCACTAGTTAACACAAGCGAAAGGTCTTCACTTGATGGCTGGCAAGCAACGCCGTTTGCGTTCGATCATGTGATCGTCCAAACAAAGATTAATGGCAAGACCTATTGGCTGGATCCGACCATTAGTTATCAGCGTGGAGACTTGGCCTCATATTACGATCCACCCTTTGAACGAGGTCTGGTGTTACGTGCGGGAACTACTTCCCTGGAAAAAATTCCTCCACCCGTTAATGGCGCAGGCTCAGTAGAAATTCTCGAAGTTTACACAGGTGAACACGCCTATTCACCCGTCACTCTCGACGTGACCAAAACATACCGCGGCATGGAAGCCGATCAAATGCGCTACTCCCTATCGGATTCATCGCTTACAGATATCAGCAAAAGCCATCTCAATTATTATGCTGATGCGACTCCATCAATCACCGCGGATGGCTTGCCGACAGTCGATGACAATCAGGAGACCAATACGATTGTCATCAAGGAAAAGTATTTGATCTCGGAGTTGTGGAGAGAGAACCGTCATAGTTTTGTCGCCGACCGAATCTACGGAGAGCTCCGGAAGCCACACGTTTCTCAGCGGAACACGCCGCTCCAGGTTTCTTATCCGCTTTCTATCAAGCAAACCATTTTGATTAACCTTAGCGGTGGTTACGACTTTCCGGTTGTAAGCGATGTATTGACCGACAATGCAATGCGATTCGAGTACAGCTATTCGAAAAACGCCGGTCAGATGAGCATGTATTTTGCTCTAAATACTTTCACCGATTCCGTACCGGCGACTGCTATCGCCAGGCACCTGGAAATTCTCGACAAGGCGCAAACGGTGGTTGGATTTGAGTTAAATCGCGGGCGATCGGGAGCAGTTGTAATTAACCGGGAGCGGCCTTCGCGCGTGCTGGTGTTCCTGACATGGCTCGTAATTCTGATTCCGGTTCTTCTCTTTATTGTGTGGTTGGTACGACGTCGCGGGCAGCGAGAACGTCGCACCCAGTTCGTCGAACAGCTCAAAGCCCGGCCGGGAACCTCGCCGGAAACTGCGTTGCGAATGGCAAGCAAGGAACAGTTGGAATCTACATTGCTGAACTTTACCTGTCGTTGCGGCGGTCAACCTTACGATACTGACACGCCATCGAAACAAGAGCGATTCATGTACGACGGTCAACGACTCATCGGCATCCGACTTGTTTGTGGATCTTGTAAACAGGCCACAGATCTTTATGTCAATCCGCTATTTGAGAATGGCGGCAATGGACTTGTGGATTTGAGTCCAGGCTAATGATGCTCCTGGATAACAGGCACTCTCAGCTGCTTCGCCAGACCTTCGCCACCCCATCCCATTACCACGTTGTGGTTCCAACTAAAAAATGGTCGAGCAACTGGCGCTAACACGTTCATCCACGCCTTAGTTGTTTCTACATTCCAATCGTATCGAGCAGTTGTGACGCCGTTCTCATGTGAGAGTGTCCAGCGTCCGTGTCCTTGAAGCTCACCAATGGCGCGGCCCTCGATTATTGAGATTGGCTCTACGTTAGTTGTTTCCATATCGAAGATGAGTCGATAAGGAAGTTTGCTCTTCCATGTGTATCTCATGATGGCGCCAACATGGTTCGCGCCACCATCCTTTAGCTTTTCTACCTTTTCAACACCTCGCCACCAATCAGGCCAGCGGTCGGAGTTGAAAATTAGGTCCCAGATGACTGGTTGAGGCGCCTGGGCTTTCCAGATTGTTTGGAATTGGTAGGAAGGCATAGGACGAATAGGAAATTGGCCCTATAGGACCTATTAGCCCTTACATGTTGAGAGCTTTGCCGACATTTGGATCTCTGCGTACTCGCCAGATTTTGGAATCGAGATAGTAATGGATGAAGGCATAACCCCAGAGAAACGAAATACCCATTTGGATCCAAAAAGTTTGTTCCGTCACGCCGGCATTGGCGTTTTGAACACTGAGGTACCCAAGTAATTGCCGCGGCCCCTGGTAAATGATGCCGAATAAAACGCCGAACGCTATGTAATAAACAATGCGGCTACTGATCAGGGATGCTGCTCCAAACTTGGCGCGAGCATCGTTGGTAGGTCCTTGATCAACGCTCGGGTTGTACTTCTTGTTATGAAACCAAATGAGCCGATGATATTGAAAGTTGTGATAGATGGTAAGTATCGCAACGATCGCGATTGGCTTGTGTGGCATCGGCGTCAAAAGAACTATCCAATGCATGGGAATGGCCGCGGCAAGCAACAGATACTTGGGAACATTCAAGGCTTCACTACTCAGCGCCCGTTGAATCTGTCGTCCGACCCAAAGCACTGCCAATAGCAGAGTTCCTATCAAGAGCAGTTTTGCAAAGCCATTCACGCCACCTCGGAGTGCAGCGGGCACTCGCGCCATCGCTTCTGGATCGCGCGCAATGAACTCAACAAACGGATAGTTAAAAGCAAACAACAAGAAACCACGATCGAGAAAGTTGTCGATCTTTGCCAGGTCACCGTTCTTCTTCTTATACAAAACCATGAAGCCGTAATGCTGCTTTACAAGGTGGTAGTAAGCCCACAGTGCAGCCACAAAAAAGAAAACAAAGGCAGCGCCGGCCCACACCAACAATGGCCCAACCGTAAAGAACAACAAAGATCCCCACAATAATCGTGGTCTATTTTGACGTTCTGTTTTGTCGAAGTAAGTACGCGAGAATGTCCCGAATACATGAGGAGCATCAATGAGAATTGCCCAGAGTGCAGCCATCGCAACCAGTGGGACAATTCCCGAAACGTAAAGAAACAACAATAAGTAACTGGAGACTACTGACCCAATAATCCAGATTAGGTCATCACGGGTGCTAATGATCCAACGTAGCGAGATGACGCTCGCAACTGGTTTGGTGGTTATCTCTACACTTGCTGCCATTGTTCTAATGAAGTTGATCGACAAACTGAAGTTTATCGGACATTATCACCGACGCAAAACCAAAAACCGAGTCGTGGCAAGGAGGATTAGATGTCAAACAATCCGCCAAAACAGTTGTTTCAATCTCATCCGTGGCATGGCGTGTCACCTGGAGCAAAAGCCCCCGAACTCGTCAATGTGTATATCGAGATTGTGCCCACTGATGTCGTGAAATACGAACTGGATAAGGCCTCCGGACATCTCAGGGTCGACCGCCCCCAACGTTTTTCTTCAATGTGCCCGACACTCTACGGCTTCATTCCTCAGACATTTTGTGGACCTGAGGTTGCGGCACTCTGTGCTGACCGAACGGGACGTGAAGGTATCGAGGGAGACGGTGATCCGATGGATATTTGCGTGTTGTCGGAGAAGAGCTTCGCACAGGGAAGCTTTTTCCTGGTCGCCAGGCCTATCGGCGGTCTGCGCATGATTGATGGGCAACAAGCAGATGACAAAATCATTGCTGTGTTAGATTCCGATCTTGCTTATGGCGGGCTACAAGACATCGATGATGTTCCTGAGGGATTGACTGATCGACTCAAACACTACTTTCTCAGTTACAAGCAGTTCCCGGGAGATGCTCCACGAAAAGTAGAAATCGCGGATGT
This sequence comes from Acidobacteriota bacterium, assembly GCA_046734235.1. Classification (GTDB taxonomy): domain Bacteria; phylum Acidobacteriota; class Blastocatellia; order Pyrinomonadales; family Pyrinomonadaceae; genus PSRF01. The sequence goes on along the minus strand of JBKPQV010000686.1, from coordinate 5,132 downwards.
GTATGGTCGAGCGGAAGCACTCGATGCTGTTAGGAGAAGCTTGCACGATTATCAGAAGAAGTTCGCGTAAAAGACTTATTTGTCATTGCATTTCGCATTTATCATTTGAAATGTTTCTCAGACCCTCCGGGCGTCAATACGGTCCGCTGCAACCACGTGCGTCCTGAATCTCAGATCGCAAATTTGAGATCTCACAGTAAAGTGAATGAATCAAAACTGTGAAATTTCGAATCTGAGATCTGAGATTCAGCACGACGCGGAGGGTATTGACGCCCGGAGGGTTTGAAAAATTTCAAATGATAAATGTCAAATGAGCAATGACAAATAGATCTTTTCTACTAATGAGAGACCCTTCGCAGCATTTCCTCTATCCCACACCTCGGACAAGTAAGTCCGTGATGTCCTTCGTCGCTCCACTTAGCTAGCGCTAATCCCGCAGTCTTATGCTCACTTGAATGGTTGTGATGATGGTGGTGGTGGTCGTGGTGACGGCGTTCTGTTTCTTCAGCGCTGCAATGCTTGCAGAGCCACCCGTAGCCTAAGTTAAAGAAGTGAGTCGTCTGGTGCATGTGACCAAGGGCACTTCGTGTTTTGATCTTGCAGTTGGACTTTATGCTTGAATCAACAAGCATAAAGCCAACTACAAACACAAAGTCTTTCTTGCGTAACCCCAGACGTGTTGAGTGTCTTTTACCTTCTGGATTCAGGTGAATCCATTAATCTGACAGGAACACTCATGCGTCTGCTATCACGCAGAATCTGAACTTGCACGGTTTGACCTATCTGATGTTTGTCTAATACGCGGAACAGATCGTCCGAATTTGCAATCTTCTCGTTATCGATGCCGAGGATGATATCGCCCAGCTCGACGTCACCATTTTCCATCTGCTGCAAGCCACGAAGTCCGGCCGAGGCAGCACCACTACCTCGAGCTACTTGCACGATCAAAACTCCATCCGAAACCGGAAGATCAACCTGACCTCTGATTCCAGCAACATCTCTGGTGCTGATACCAAGCTTGGGCCGGCGAACTTTGCCTGAATCGAGCAACTGAGGCACTACACGCTTAGCGATGCTTACCGGAACCGCAAAACCTACACCAGCTGAGCTGCCTGAAGGTGAAAGTATTTGTGAATTGATCCCGATCATTCTGCCTCGCGAATCAAGCAATGGTCCACCCGAGTTACCTGGATTGATCGAAGCATCGGTTTGAATTGCACCTTCAATCAAGCGGTTGTTACGAGCACGAATCGGTCTTTGCAAACCGCTGATTACACCGGTAGTCAACGTACGATCCAAACCAAAAGGATTACCAATGGCCAAAACTTTTTGTCCGACTACAAGTTTGTCCGAATCTCCCATGGGCACGACGGTCAAGGGACCAGCTGGTTTTTCAACTAATCGAATAACGGCTAGATCAGTATCCGGATCACCGCCAACGATAGTGGCTGCGTAGTCTTTCTGCCCTCCCATGCTTACCGAAAGTTTTTGCGCACCTTCGATCACGTGGTAATTAGTCAGAATGTTTCCCTGCTGATCCAGTATTGAGCCTGAACCGGAACCTTCCTGAGGTTCAACGAAACCGAGCCAATCCCGAGCGTACGAAGTTGAGTGAATGAACACGACACCCGGACTGAGCGATTTGTACACCTCAATATTGTTTTGTTCATCCGTCGCAACAGCCGGATCTGTAATTCCCGCCGGTGCGGCTTCTGACAAAGCTGCCTGCGATGGCTGCATTCGATTGGAAAAACGATCAACAACAGCCACTCCACCCGCTGCAAATAAACCTGAAATTACTGCGATCAATAAGATTTGACGCGCTGAAAGTCTGTACATATGACGCCTTGCCTCTCTAACGAATAAATGGTCAACAAAAGCCTTCTCTAAGATGCCTCAGACATAATTCTTCGTTGTGCCTGATTTAGCCTAGTCCGAGCCCTGAAATGACACAATTTAGAACCTATCGCCTCCTTCATGCAAGGCTGAAAGGCACAAGTTCAGAGCGACAGAATAGCTAATAATACTTCGCTGCCAGCCGCCTGAGAGTTTCGTTTTGTTTGAGAGTTCGGTCTAGGAGAAGAGGCCTATTAAAGCCTGGGGAAGATGGCCCAGAAATCCAACGAATACCACCGGCCCACGCCAGCCCATGGCAGCGCATCCGGTTGCAGCATGGATTAGCATAAGGCCAAAGTAAATCGTTAGTACCAACGTCATTCCGCGCCTCGCTAAAGGCAAATGCGCACAGCGGTACAAAACGTAGGCAGCAAAGGCGCCTACAACCAGCTTGACGGCGATAAAGGGGAAGTCGCCATGCTTGAGTACGCGGGCCATTAAGGCGTTGCCTTCGGTGGCAACATTTAGGCGAACCCAAAGGATAGTTAACTGAGCATCGAGCCAGTTCATCGCGAATAACAAAAGGCTTTTGGATAGCGTTCCCACTGTCATTACCCCTGCCAAACGTTGTTAAACTACTGGCCCTAATAACGCCAGAACCTCCAAACTGAAAGTCTGGAGGTTCGTGACGTTCACGGGAGGAACGAGACTCGTTCTAGGTATCTTAAAGATATGCTCAATCGACCCATGGTTCCTAAAACGCGAAGGCGAAAAGGGGGAGCCGGTCGATTCGATTCAGTAATTCAGTTATTTTGTGACGACAGTATAAGCTGGCTCCTTATCAACTGGAAGCTGCATATGACGATCTCGATTGCTGAAGCACTCTTAGAGGCTACGCACATTCTACGAAAGGGTGGTGTACCCGAGGCGCGCCGGGAAGCCGGGTCTCTCCTCGAACACACCATCAAGAAAGATCGAACTTTCTTAATCAGTCGCGCCGAACACCAATTGACTAGTGGGGAGTTCGAGACCTTTCGAGAGTCCATTCGAAGACGGTCTGAAGGTGAGCCACTTCAGTACATCACTGAGCAACAGGATTTTTTTGGTAGATCGTTTCGAGTATCGCGCGATGTATTAATTCCCCGACCCGAAACAGAATTGCTGGTGGAGTCGGCGCTGAAATTAATGAACGCCGCGGGCGAATTAGTTGTTTGTGATATTGGAACTGGCTCAGGGTGTATCGCAGTAACACTTGTTTGTGAACGATCAAATGTGCGGGCTGTAGCCGTAGACATTTCATCAGCAGCTCTGGCTATTGCAAAACAAAACTCTATTGATCTGGGTGTTGCAGCTAGGATCGACTTCGCGCTTTCAGATTGTTTCGACTCGTTACCTCAAACCAGCTCTTTCGATTTGATCGTTTCGAATCCTCCTTACGTGGCAGCCTCAGCTATTTCGGGACTGCAGCGTGAAGTCAAGGATCATGAACCCATGATTGCTCTTAGTCCTGGACAAGACGGACTCTTAGTAATTCGTCGGTTGATTGAAACGGCACCCAAGTTCCTACGAGAAGATGGTTATTTGCTACTGGAAATTGGATTCGACCAGGGTGAAGCAGTGCAGGCGTTGATCGACAAGAGCGTTTGGGAATTGGTTGAAATCCGTCCTGATTTGCAAGGGATACCTCGGATAGTCGTATTAAGGAAGGCCTGATTATTTTTCATTGCTCATTTTCCATTTGTCATTTTTCATTTTTCAGACCCTCCGGGCATCAATCGGTGCGTGGAACTGTTTGCGAGCTGAATCTCAGATCTCAGATTTGAAATTTGACAGTATTGGTTTCAATTCCCTTCACTGTGAGATCTCAAATTTACGATCTGAGATTCAGCAGGCACCCAGTTCAGCGGACCGATTGGCCCCGGAGGGTCCGAAAAATGAAAAATGACCAATGACAAATGACCAATGACAAATAGATCTTTTCCTGCCACAACCTTCTCCTGAGCGGTGTTTATTCCTCGGAACCACATAGAAACCAAGTAAACAAAAAAGAACAACCCCAGACGATGAAGGAGATTGAACCAATGTTGAGGTTTATAGGACGAAGTGTCGCAATTGGAGCGCTTATGGCGCTGGCAAGTTTTGGTGTTTTGGCGCAGGAGAAAGGCCGGAGCACGCTTACTTGCAAAGAAAACAATAATTGGTATGGCGACAGGCTGGTTGGAAATTGTGAAATAAGAGAACAGACCCTCGCACCAGGCGGCACACTTTCAATCGACGGCCGGCAAAACGGTGGTGTGTCAGTCAAGGGGTGGGATCAAAACCAAATTCTTGTACGCGCGCAAATCCAAACCGGTGCGCCAAACGCCGGCGAAGCAGAACAGCTGTCCCGCCAAATTCAAATCGAGACGGGCGGCAACAAGATTTATGCGAATGGACCAGAAAACCGAAGAGATTATAACTGGTCAGTTAGTTATGAGATCTTTGTTCCGCGCCGATCTGATCTGTCAGTCGAAACGCACAACGGCGGCATCTCGTTTTCAGACGTTAGTGGCCGGATTGATTTCAATGCAACAAACGGCGGCGTAGTGGTAAAGAGATGCGGTGGTTCCGTACACGGTTCGACAACAAACGGCGGGCTCGTTATAGACCTTGCCGGTGATCATTGGGATGGCGAAACCCTTGATGTCAGCACAACCAATGGCGGCGTGATCATGCAGGTGCCGGAGAACTATTCGGCTCATCTGCAAACCGGTACGGTGAACGGAGGCATCAGTGTTGATTTTCCAGTGACTGTGCAGGGTCGCATTAATAAGGAATTGGCCGTCAACCTAGGTTCTGGTGGCGCTACGGTTAAAGCCATGACCACAAATGGTGGCGTGAGAATCACCAGGCGTTCGTCCAATCAATAGTTCGTTGAGGAGAGAGCAGGCCCGAGAGGGGTGACGGGGCGAGTGGGCGAAAGGGCGACGTGAACACGCGGAGATTGACCTTTGGCCCATTCGCCCTTTGTCCAAGTACCTGATCAGCCATCGCCCTGTCGCCCCATCGCCCCATCACCCTTCGCCCCGTCACCCCTTCGCCCCATCGCCCCGTCGCCCAGTTACCCCTTCGCCCGGTCGCCCTCCCGCCCCATCGCCCCGTCGCCCAGTTACCCCTTCGCCCCGTCGCCCTCTCGCCCCATCGCCCGTCACCCCTTCGCCCCAACACCCCCTAGCCCCATCAACCCTACGCCCCATAGCCCACTCCCCCCAACCCCGCTTCCCCACGTTAGCGGTTTCCAATAATATATCCACAAC
>JBKPQV010000685.1:0-3436 GCA_046734235.1 Acidobacteriota bacterium | reverse complement strand
CCTTCATGCCCTGCAAGCTACAGATGCAGTCATGCTTTTTATTGATCGGGCTCAACAAGTTCAGACTGAGTTTGCATTGACGGATGAAAATGCTACTTCCATCGCTGAAATCTGCAGAAAGCTCGATGGAATTCCTCTCGCGATTGAGTTAGCTGCCGCCAGAGTCAAGATCCTTGCAACAGATCAAATACTTGCGAAGTTGGATGATCGCTTTAAGCTTCTTTCGACCACCGGCAGGACGATGCCCTCACGGCATCAAACCTTACGCGCGGTGATTGAATGGAGCTACGAGCATCTATCAGATAAAGAGCAACGAGTTATCAGAGCGTTATCGGTTTTCGCAGGTGGTTGGAATTTGTCTTTGGCAACTTCCGTAGCGGGTGGTTTGGAAGAATTCGAGATGCTCGACTTGCACCAGCAACTCGTAGACAAATCGATCGTCATCGCCGAAAGCGAAAAGGGGAGAGTTAGACGCTACGGTTTTCTCGAGACCGTTCGACAGTTTCTACTCGAGCAGCTCGCCACGAATAGTGAAGAGAAGTTGGTTCGTGACTCGCATTTCCAGGCGATGCTTACTTTAAGTGAACAAGCTTATGCAGAGCGGATAGCCAGGGAGGAGTACTGGTCAGAACAACTCGAAATAGAAAGAGATAATCTGCGTGTTGCGCTCGAGTATGCGCGGGCAACCGACTCCGAGTCTTTTCTGAACCTGGCTGGCGCCCTCGCATGGTTCTGGATTGTAAAAACCTATCTCTTTGAGGGTCAACAACACCTGACGGCAGCGATCGATTCTGCATCGGTCGTGCCAGTGCGACCGGCCCGAGCTCGAGCTCTGTGGGGCGTCGGCCAAATTCTGGCGCTGCTTGGAAACAAATCAGCAGCTGACTCCTCAATGAATGAGGCGCTTCGTAACTGGCGAGAGCTGGATGATAAACGGGAGTTGGCTTTGGCTCTGGAAGGCGTTGGCTGGGCCCATTTCTTTAGCAGCGAAGATGAGCAGGCGTTAGCCATGTTTGAAGAATGTCTTTGCCTGCAGCAAGAAATTGGCGATCGTCATCTGATCATTCGAGCTATGGTTGGCCTGGCACAGATTCTGGTTGCGCTGGGACGGACTGCTGAAGCCATCCCAATGTCGCAAGAGATAATCGATTTCTCAACGCAGCATAACGACAAACGGAGCGAACATTTTGGTTGGCATTACCTGGCAGATTGCGAATTAATACTCAACAATTGCCTCCAGAGTTTGGAACTTTACAAAAAGAGTTTAGGCCTCGCTGAAGCGCTTGGCGACAAAGTTGAAATTGGTTGCGAGGTTCAGGGAGTTGCAATGTCCCTGGCTGGCCTGGGTAAGAATGAATTGGCTGTAAGGCTGGCAGCCGCGGTCAGTGCAGAGTGGGAAAGCATCGGCGTCGATATTCAAGTTCAATTTTGGAACGCCTTACTCAATCGTTTCATAGGCGCCGCGAAACAATCGATGGCGGACGCAGATCTTGAAAGAGAGTGGAGTCAGGGGCGAAGCTTGCCCTTCGACGAAGCCGTAGCATTGGCTTTAGATCAATAACCTGTTTGTAGTCTGTGATGAATCGCGAGATAACTTTAAGTTTGAAATTGCTGCCGCTCGTTGTGGTGTTCTGTACAACTCTCGGGTTTGCGCAATTAAAGGAGTCAAAACAACCTCGCTCAGGCAATCCAATCATTTCGGGTTGGTATGCTGATCCAGAAGCTCACGTTTTCGAAAATGAGTATTGGATCTATCCCACTTATTCGGCCCGCTACGACAACCAGACGTTCTTCGACGCCTTCTCCTCCAAAGATCTAATTAACTGGACAAAACACGAGCGTATTTTCTCGAATGTTGACGCGCCATGGGTCAAACGTGCGCTTTGGGCACCTTCGATCGTAGAAAAGAGCGGATGGTATTACCTTTTCTTTGGGGCAAATGATATTCAGAACGACCAGCAACCAGGCGGGATTGGCATCGCTCGATCACGCAGACCTGGAGGGCCATTTAAGGATTTTCTCGGAAAACCACTGATTGATAAGTTTCATAACGGCGCGCAGCCGATTGATCAATTTGTTTTCAAAGACGTGGATGGATCGTATTACATAATTTACGGTGGCTGGCGACACTGCAATATCGCGAAACTCAACAAGGATTTTACCGGCCTGGTGACGTTTGCTGATGGAACAACCTTCAAGGAGATTACGCCGAAAGGCTACGTCGAAGGTGCTTTCATGTTCGTGAAGGACGGTAAATATTACTTCATGTGGTCGGAAGGTGGCTGGACTGGTCCAGATTATGCCGTGGCCTACGCAGTCTCGACCTCAGTTTTCGGACCCTTTGAACGAGTCGGGAAAATCCTTCAGCAAGATCCCTCCGTGGCTACCGGAGCAGGTCATCATTCTGTTCTTCATCGGCCGGGCTCGTCTTGTTGGTACATCGTTTATCATCGCAGGCCGCTAGAGGAAACAGACCGGGACCATCGAGTGGTTTGTATAGATGAAATGCATTTTGATGATAAGGGAATGATCAAGCCGGTAGTGATTACGAAGGAAGGTGTACGACAGGACGCGATACCAGAATAGGCATTGCATAAAAAGTCAGACACCACCTGCTTCAGTAGCGTGGAGTATCAAATTTTGCGCTAGAGCAGACACTGAACTTCATGCGGAGACACCACCTGCTTCAGCGAAAGCAGGTGGTATCTCTCATTAATAATCCCAACGCGAAAAATGCACTGGATGAAATGAAGCGAGAGTTGGAGCTGTTACTTCGTTAATGGTTTCCATTTCACCACCCGGCTTACGCCGCGTGGTGCTTCACTTTCTCAGCTAGCAACACACAAGGAAGTTTTCAGACACCACCGGCTTTATGCCGGGTGGTGCTTCAACTTTACCGCTAGAACAGCACCAACTAGTTCTTAGACACCACCGGCTTTACGCCGCGTGGTGCTTCAACTTCACCGCTGGCTAAAAGTTCTCATCCGTATTTTCGTTTATTATGATTAGGTATTTGTTTAGCAGGGAAGTTGAAACACCACCGGCATAAAGCCGGTGGTGTCTGAGAACTAGTTTCTGTGGTGCTGTTCTAGCAGGGAAGTTGAAACACCACCCGGCATAAAGCCGGTGGTGACTGAGAACTAATTTCTGTGGTGCTGTTCTAGCTGTGAAGTTGAAGCACCACACGGCATAAAGCCGGTGGTGTCTGAGAACTAGTTTCTGTGGTGCTGTTCTAGCGGTGAAGTTGAAGTACCACACGGCATAAAGCCGGTGGTGTCAGGACTAGTTTCTGTGGTGCTGTTCTAGCTGTGAAGTTGAAGCACCACACGGCATAAAGCCGGTGGTGTCTAAGAACTAGGTTTCTGTGGTGCTGTTCTAGCGGTGAAGTTGAAGTACCACACGGCATAAAGCCGGTGGTGTCAGGACTAGTTTCTGT